>NZ_JALNPN010000002.1:0-150577 GCF_024520835.1 Pantoea sp. Fr+CA_20 | reverse complement strand
TCAGCGGAGAATAGGTAAAAAAAAGCCTGAACGTGAGTTCAGGCTCTTCTTTGAAGATGGCGGTGAGAGGGGGATTCGAACCCCCGATACGTTGCCGTATACACACTTTCCAGGCGTGCTCCTTCAGCCACTCGGACACCTCACCGCAAATTGTCGCTGACCGCGCTGGGTCAACGGGGCGCTACTATAGGGAGTCGGCCTGAAACGGTCAAGCACTATTTTTCTCTTTTGTTCTATTCGCTTAAGCTCTGAACGAATCGCATTAAGGCTGCGCAAAAGTCGGTTTTTTAGTGCAAAAAACGCGACAGTGCACAGCGCATTTGTCGGGAAGATTCGCCAGGATGCGTAAGCTTACTGCGCGCTTTTAACCCGGTTAGCAAAACTCTTACGCAGCTTTTGCAGTTTAGGTGGAATCACCGCCATGCAGTAACCGTTGCGCTGACCGGCACCTTCCCAATAATCCTGATGATAACCTTCCGCCGGATACCATGCTTTTAACGGCTCAATAGTGGTCACGATCGGGTCATTGTGATCCTGCTGAGCGCGCGCAATGGCCGCCAGGGCTTCTGCTTCCTGCTCCGGCGTCTCAACAAAAATAGCGGAACGGTACTGTGTACCGATGTCATTGCCCTGACGATTAAGCTGGGTCGGATCGTGGGTCGCAAAGCTGATGTCCAGCAAATCGCCGTAGCTGACCTTCTCAGGATCAAAACCAATACGAATGGCTTCGGCATGGCCGGTGGCACCGCTGCATACCTGCTCATAGGTCGGATTAGGGCGCTCGCCGCCGGTATAACCACTTTCCACTGACTCAACGCCGATCACATCTTTAAATACCGCTTCTGTACACCAGAAACAGCCGCCTGCGATCACTGCATATTCGATAGCCATAAAGTTACTCCTGTCTGGTCTGAAGGAAAGAGGTGGGGATGGGATCGATCGTTTTCAACGCCACAAGGCAATTCACTCCGTGTCAGCCTGTAGCAGGGTCAGGAAATGACGTGAGGCGAATGACTTAGCGTAGCAGGGATTGCTTGCCTGTGCCTGAAGGGAAACCTGAGGGCAGTGCGGTTTAATGTTTCCTTAATATAAGGAAGAGATACTGCATAAAACGTTACCGGAGAGACCAATGAAAACCACTAGCGTATCCGTCAGTTCTGTTTCGTCGCGCAGCAGCAGCGAATATCTTGCTACCATGATTGCCGTCTGCACAGTGATTGCCTTCCTGGCCTGCTGGTTCAACGGTTAAAGCACGCCAGCGAAGTTTACCCTGGCGCGGCAGCCTGAGCGGTCAGGGCGATTTTCCAGCAGAAATTGTCCGTTATGCAGGTGGACAATCCGGCTGACAATACTCAATCCCAGCCCGATGCCGCCATAGCGCGTATCCATGCGCACAAACGCTTTGCTCAGTTCACCGCTCATACTCTCGTCAATCCCGGCCCCTTCATCCTCTATTACCAGCGACATGCCGGTGGCGTTTTCAAGCCGAACCGTAATGTTGCCTTCGGGTGGGCTATAGCGATGGGCGTTCTCGACCAGATTACGCAGCAGCATCCTGAGCAATATGGCATCACCTTTAACCACGAAAGCGTTTTCAACGTCCAGAGTGAGTGTCTGGTTACGCGCCTCCAGCATCGCGCTCAGCTCGGCTTCCATCGGCAGGATCACCTCATCCACCATCGCGACATTCTGGTAGCTGCCAGAGGTAAACTGCTGACCGGCACGCGTGAGTTGCAGCAACTGGGCGACATTTGCAGTCATCTGATCCAGCCGCTGTAATAAAGGCTGAGTATCGACCGCCTGATTACGTTGTAACAGCTCAAGATGTAACCGCAGCCCGGCCAAAGGCGTCCGCAGCTCATGGGCAACATCGGCAGTGAAGAGTCGTTCACGTTCCAGACTGGCGGTTAAGCGCGCGACGAGCCGATTAATAGCCTGCGTCACCGCGTCAATCTCCTGCACCGAGCCTTCAAAGACAATCGGTTCCAGATTCACTTCACTGCGACTTTCGAGTTCGTGCTGCAGTTGATAAAGCGGGCGCGTAATCCATCTTACCGCCTGATAGCACAGCAGCAGCGTCAGGGTAATCATCACCAGGCTTGGCAAGGCAAGGCTGACGATGGCTTCGCGCACTTCTTTATTAACGTGCTTATCCATATTGCGGTTATGCAGATGGGCTTCAACCAAAAACTGTACCTGCTCTTTGCTTTCATGCCAGAGCCACGCAACGCTGATCAACTGAAAAAACAGCATGATCAGGCCAATCGTGAGCATCAGCCGAAAACGCATCGTGGTGCCAGCGCGATAAGGATTCATGGTTATCACGACTCTTTTTCTGTACGCGACGGCGATAAGGCATAGCCGAAACCGCGCACTGTACGGATCATGCTTTTGCCAATTTTGTCGCGTAGGTTATGAATATGAACTTCAAGCGTATTGGTGGAAGGTTCATTATCAAAGTTGTAGATGTCCTGATACAGCAACTCGCGATGAACCGGATGGCCCGCCTTAAGCATCAGGCGGGACAGGATGGAGAACTCTTTTGGTGTGAGGTCCAGTAGCGTATTGTCCAGATGAATCTGGCGGTGAGTCATATCCAGCGACAGATTACCCACCTCGACGCGGGAGTCACCCTGATTAACGTGACGCCTGATCAGCGCACGAATCCGGGCCAGCAACTCATCCAGTGCAAAAGGCTTTATCAAATAGTCATCAGCCCCGGCGTCCAGTCCCGCAATGCGCTCCTCTATGGTATCGCGAGCGGTCAGGATCAACACCGGCTGCATCTGCTTTTGCCGACGCAAACGTTGCAACAAATGCAGCCCGTCTTCATCTGGTAGGCCGATATCCAGAACCAGTAGGCTATAGAGCCCATTAGCCAGATGCGCTTCTGCGGAACGCACCGTCGAAACACCATCACAAACGTAGCCTGCACCTTCCAGCGCCAGTACCAGTCCCTGTAAGAGCAGGGCATCGTCTTCAACAATCAATATCTTCATAATCGTTTTTTGGGGACCTTTACCAACCAGCGCAGGTTATTGGAAGAGAGGTTGCAGCGCCTCCGCCTCAACAGACTCGGATTTCTCAGGACATGCATGTTGAGCATTTTGACCGAAAACCAGAAGGCCGCCTATCGAATCCGGGGAAATGCGACTTTTACATCGCACGACGAATATCTGTTACAGGCATCCCGTACTCAATGCCTGAATGATACCGCGTTTACGCCGGCGGCCTGCCCGCATTTGCTAAGACCAGAAAGCGCGTTAACGTGCACGTTTATCGTAAAGCACGCATCCCTTTCGGCAAATACAGCGTTCAGCATCGGTAAAAATAATCTAATCAGTAAAAAAGGACAGTGCGCCAATTTAAAAAGGAATCATCAGAAAAAGAGGGTAGCCATACGCTATAAGAAAAAACAATTAATCACCCTTATTATCAATTGAGGAATATTCATTTAACCCAGAAGCAAAAGCCGGGATCAAAATGTCCAGAACAGACAGGACATATTTGCCGACAATAATATTGTCGAGTCTGCCTGTGAAAGATTAGGAAAACCTTAAACAGGTCCATTTATTACATTTATGTTTCGTCTGGATTTGCGCAAAAACGATCCAGTAATCGCGAAATGCAAGTGAAATTTTCTACGATCCTGTTAAAGCGAGACGGCTGGCACGGGAAATGCATATTTCTGGCAGAACAGAAGATAGCGACTACACTTTATGTGGCGACAATGACAGTCAGCGGGTTTATCAGCATTGAAACGCGTTTGTTTTTGGAGATAACGTTCTTGAATTGCAGGGTTTTACCACGCACTCTCCTTACTTCATATGGCCTTGAGCCAACCTCTTGCTGAAATCCCTCTGCTGTAATGTCCTGATGATGAACCTATTTACAGGAGAAGACACGTGACCCAGACGGCAGATAGTGATGCCTCATTCCCGTCATTGAGCGGCGGTCTGTATGCCTTCTTTTTTGATGTTGATGGCACGCTGGCAGCGATTCAGTCCCAGCCAGATGCCGTTTTCATTCCAGAAAATGTCGTCGCACAACTGCAACGGCTCTCATCTTTATGCCACGGCGCACTGGCGCTGGTCTCAGGCCGACCCGTTGAACAACTTGACGCACTGGCGGCTCCTCTGCGTGCACCAGCAGCGGGCGTTCATGGCGCAGAACGGCGCGATGCGACAGGCGAGCTGCACCGGGTGACCTTGCCGGACGACGTTGAGCGTCCGCTAAAAATCATGCTTGAGAATGCAATGGCGCAGTGGCCCGGCACGCAACTTGAAGCCAAAGGCATGGCGTTTGCGCTGCATTTTCGTCGCGCACCGCAGTACGAGCAGGATGTCATGCAGCTGGCAGAGGCGGCAGTCAGCCGTTTTGATGGCCTTGCGCTGCAGCCAGGCAAATGCGTCGTTGAAATCAAACCTAACGGTATTGATAAAGGCGCAGCCGTCCATAAATTTATGCAGGAAGCGCCATTCTCAGGCCGTATCCCCGTATTTATCGGCGACGACCTTACAGATGAAAAAGGATTCGCTGCAGTGAATGCGATGCAGGGGATCTCGATAAAGGTCGGAGAAGGCCCAAGCGAGGCACGTTATCGTTTACATGACGTTACGGATGTCTATGCCTGGCTTGAAAGAACACGATTACAATTAGAGAAAGACAACGTTGGTAAGGAGTTTAGGTTATGAGTCGTTTAGTGGTTGTATCTAACCGTATCGCCATGCCAAATGGGAACAAAACCAGTGCAGGCGGCCTTGCAGTCGGTATTCTGGATGCGCTTAAGAGTACTGGCGGACTCTGGTTTGGCTGGAACGGTGAGATTAGTGAGTTTTCAGGCGAGGAAGAAAATCCGGTATCGGTCATGGAGCACGACGGTATTGAGTACGCTTCTTTCCCTTTAAGCCAGAACGAGTACGATCTCTACTACTGCCAGTTCTCCAACACCGTTATCTGGCCTGCCTTCCATTACCGCCTGGATTTAGTGCAGTTCCAGCGTGAAGCCTGGGAAGGCTACTGCGAGGTAAATGATGCGGTGGCACAGCGCCTGAAGCCATTGATCCAGCCGGATGACATCTTGTGGATTCATGATTACCACTTTTTGCCGTTTGCTGCCGCGTTGCGTCGGGCAGGCATCAACAACCGTATCGGTTTCTTCCTGCATATTCCGTTCCCTACACCGGAAATTTTCAATGCGCTGCCTCCGCATCAGGAACTGCTGGAGATGCTGTGCGAATACGATTTACTGGGTTTCCAGACAGAATCAGATCGCGTCGCCTTTCTCGACAGCGTCAGCCAACTGACCCAGTTGCAGAACAAGGGTGATAAGAAACATCGCGCCTACGGCAACACCTTTATGACTGAGGTTTACCCTATCGGGATTGAACCAGACAGCATTAAAGAGATGGCAGAAGGGCCGCTGCCACCGAAGATGGCCGCGATGAAAAAAGAGCTCGGCGATGCGCGTAATATCATTGCCTGTGAACGGCTGGATTACTCTAAAGGGCTTCCCGAGCGCTTCCTGGCTTATGAAGCGCTGCTGGAAAACTATCCTCAACATCGGGGTAAAATCCGCTACTCGCAGATCGCGCCAACGTCACGTGGTGATGTGCAGGCTTACCAGGACATCCGCCATCAGCTTGAAACCGAAGCAGGGCGCATCAACGGTAAATACGGTACGCTTGGCTGGACACCGCTCTATTACCTCAACCAGCACTTTGATCGTCGCTTGCTGATGAAAATCTTCCGCCTAACCGACGTCGGTTTAGTCACACCGTTGCGTGATGGCATGAACCTGGTGGCGAAAGAGTATGTTGCGGCGCAGGACCCGGATGACCCAGGCGTACTGGTGCTGTCCCGTTTTGCCGGTGCAGCTAATGAGCTGACTTCGGCATTGATAGTGAATCCTTATGATCGGGATGAAGTGGCCGCAGCGTTGGACAAGGCCATTACCATGCCCCGTACAGAAAGGATTTCACGCTATAACGACATGATGGCGGTATTACGCAAAAACGATATCACCGCCTGGCGTGAAAGCTTCTTACGCGATCTGGAAAAGATTGCGCCACGTAGCGCAGATCATGGAATAGCGAATAAAGTGGCAACCTTTCCTAAACTCGCCTGATGCCTCAGCAAGCCACGGATGGCTTGCTGTTTGCCGTACTTATCCCTTACCTCGCAAAACCCTTGCTCATCCCCACAAAACGCGTCTGGCCTCGCCAGTCCCATGCCTCAGGTTTCTAATAGGTTATCCTTAACGCAAAGCCTCACCTGACCTGCGGCTGTACGGTATGACGCCATTCTGACCTCAGGATCAGTTACAAAAATGGCAAAACACTATTTTTACCTGGTTAAGCTAAAGTTCTCTTCAATTCTGCCGATAGTCTAAGTGCACAAAAGTATCCTGCCTGCAATTCATTCACGTTCTTAATGTAACTCCTTGTTACATCGACGATCGCCTCCTAAACACCTTGCTGTCGGCCTTTATACCGGATTGTCAGAAAGCGCCTAATCCTTCTGAGCTGCCTTTCATTACTGGTTGTCTTCAGGGGCCAGTAAACGTCTAACTGTCTAATTTGAATACGAATAATTGTTTCTGGTGACAGAGTATTCCACTGGTTTTATGGTTTTGGCTGGTTCTAAATAGGGCGCAAATTGCATTCGCGAACATAAACGTGAGCTCAACCACCCTGTTTCAATTCCGTCTTGGTTTTGTTGCCAATTAAGTCCTTGTCAGGACAAATCCCTACAAAAAAAACACGGATTTGTTCAAAAATTAGCCACGCAAAGTGTGATCATAAAGTATTTCTGAAGAAAATAGGGGCAAAAATGTGACCTGCGTCACACTTTATCTAAAATTTAACCTAACTGTCGTTGTATGTGAGGATCAGACGATATAGATTTGCCTTGTTTTCGGATTAGTCTTAAAAAATGTGAAAAGACCTCACGGAAGAAGGTTAACGACTTAAGAATAAAGTGGACTGAAAAATGACTTCTGACCCGGACGTAAAAGGGTCACAAAAAGAAGCAGTGCTCAGAACCATTGGCTGTTTATGATTAATTATTTTGCCATCTTTAGATTTACCAACCAGCAGCTCGATACGCAGAGAAGTTATCTGCGGTAAGTTACGTCGCGTCTCTCAGGATGGAAAAATGGGTACATCTGAATTACTAAAACATATTTACGATATCAACTTGTCATATTTACTGCTCGCGCAGCGATTAATTAACCAGGAAAAAGCTTCGGCAATGTTTCGCCTCGGGATTGATGAAAAGATGGCAGACGCATTGTCTGAATTAACCTTACCTGAAATGGTAAAATTAGCTGAGACCAATCAACTTGTGTGTCAGTTTCGTTTTACCGATAGCACCGTTATTAATCGCCTGACGCAGGAATCACGCGTGGATGATTTACAACAAATCCACACCGGGATTCTGTTATCCAGCCGTTTACTACGCAGCGCGTCTAAAGACGCCGCGCCTACTAAAAAGAGGGCGGTATAATGGGTGAAAAAAGTATTGTTCAGGAAGCACGTGATATTCAGCTCGCGATGGAGTTGATCACACTGGGTGCACGCTTACAAATGCTGGAAAGTGAAACCCAGCTTAGCCGCGGTCGCCTGATTAAACTGTATAAAGAGTTGCGTGGTAGTCCGCCACCAAAAGGCATGTTGCCTTTCTCTACTGACTGGTTCATGACGTGGGAACAGAATATTCACTCTTCCATGTTCTGTAACGCCTGGACTTTCTTACTGAAAACCGGTTTGAGCAAAGGTATTGATGCGGTAATTAAAGCCTATCGTCTCTATCTTGAGCAGTGCCCGCAATCGGACGAGGGCCCGCTGTTGGCGCTGACACGCGCCTGGACCCTGGTGCGATTCGTTGAAAGCGGTATGCTGGAATTATCTGACTGCAAAAGCTGCAATGGTAGCTTTATTAATCATGCACATCAGCCCATTGGCAGTTTTGTTTGCAGCCTGTGCCAGCCGCCATCACGTGCCGTAAAAAGACGTAAACTTTCTGCAGATACTGCCGATATCTTTCCACAACTGCTGGATGAACAGGTTAAACAAGCCGTTTAAATTTGTTCGCAATGTGGAAGTCATCCAGCAGCGGTTAATCCCGCTGCTTTTTTTTTGCCTCCATGTGGTGAATATCACCTGGGTCTCTGGCTTAACGTCGACCAACACGTTACGGACGTAAGGATTTTTTGTGCTGATAATTATAGGTTACATCGTTGTATTAGGTTCCGTGTTGGGCGGATACGCTTTAGTAGGCGGCCATCTTGGCGCGCTGTACCAGCCTGCTGAACTGTTGATGATCGCCGGTGCAGGTCTGGGTGCTTTTCTGGTGGGGAACAACGGTAAGGCGATCAAAAAGACGCTGAAAGCCCTGCCGCTGCTGTTTCGTGGGTCCAAATACAACAAAGCGGTGTACATGGACTTAATGGCCCTGCTTTACAGGTTAATGGCGAAATCTCGCCAGCAAGGCATGTTATCGCTGGAACGCGATATTGAAGATCCTGCGCAGAGCGAAATTTTTGCTAATTATCCCCGCATCTTAGCCGATAAACAGTTAGTAGATTTCATCACTGATTATTTACGCCTGATGGTCAGCGGCAACATGAATGCGTTTGAGATTGAAGCATTGATGGATGAAGAGATTGAAACCTACGAACACGAGTGTGAAGTGCCTGCGCAAAGTATCGCAGCAGTGGGCGATGGCCTGCCAGCCTTCGGTATCGTCGCAGCGGTGATGGGTGTGGTACATGCCCTGGCATCCGCCGACCGACCAGCCGCAGAGTTAGGCGCGCTGGTTGCACATGCGATGGTGGGAACCTTCCTCGGGATTTTGCTGGCATACGGTTTTATTTCGCCTCTGGCGTCAGTATTACGTCAGAAATGTGCTGAAACGACCAAAATGATGCAGTGCGTCAAAGTGACATTGCTGTCCAGCCTGAATGGCTACGCACCGCAAATCGCCGTCGAGTTTGGTCGTAAAACGCTTTACTCAGCCGAACGTCCTTCGTTCAGCGAACTGGAAGAGCACGTTCGCAACGCGAAGAACCCGGCTAAACAGACTTCGGATCAGACCTCATGAAACATGGCAATCGCCCAATTGTGCTGATTAGAAAGCGCAAACATAAAAAACATGAAGGAGGACATGGCTCATGGAAAATTGCCTATGCCGACTTTATGACGGCGATGATGGCATTTTTTATGGTGATGTGGCTGCTGTCGATCGCCAGTCCACAGCAGTTGATCCAGATAGCGGAATATTTTCAGACGCCATTAAAAGTGGCGCTGACGGGTGGACAGCGAAGCAGCGATAGCAGCAGTCCTATCCCCGGCGGCGGTGACGATGCGACCAGGAAGGATGGCGAAGTTAAAAAGGTTGTGGATATGGATGCGCAGAAACGCAAGCTGGATGAGATTCGCCTCAACCGGTTGCGTGAAAAGCTCGACCAGCTGATCGAAGCCGACCCACGCCTGAAAGCACTGCGTCCGCATTTGATCATCAATATGGTGGAAGAAGGGCTGCGTATTCAGATTATCGATAGTCAGAATCGCCCAATGTTCAAAACCGGCAGTGCTGAAGTTGAACCTTATATGCGCGATATTTTGCGTGCGATTGCACCGGTTTTGAATGATATCCCCAACCGAATAAGTATCGCGGGGCACACGGATGACATTCAGTATGCCAGGGGCGATAAAGGCTACAGTAACTGGGAGCTGTCGGCTGACCGTGCCAATGCTTCACGTCGTGAGCTGGTGATTGGTGGCCTGGATGGTGGGAAAATTCTTCGTATCGTCGGCATGGCTGACACGATGAAACTGAAAAACCGCGGTGGTGATGATGCAGTAAACCGCCGTATTAGTCTGCTGGTCTTGAACCATGATACCGAAGCAGCGATTGAAAAAGAGAACGCTGAAAGTGACGCCGTTCAGGTCAGCGATCCGGCAGCCATTGAAAAGGTGACCGCAACCTCAGCTTCAATAGGGAATGCGGTAGACAAAGTAACGTCTGCACCTTCATCCGCTGCCACATCCGCGGGTGCGGCTAAATCAGCCACATCCACGCCGCCATCATCATCGAGCGGTGCGGTGAAAACAGGAACTTCCACGCAGCCAGCGTCTTCGGCGGGTGCGGTGAAAACAGCAACATCCGCACAACCAGCGTCTTCGACTGGTGCGGTAACCACAGTATCTCCTGCACCGTCAGCTTCGTCGACGAGTGCGGTGATAACAGTAACCTCTGCACCGCCAGCGTCATCGGCTGGTGCGGGTAAAATAACCTCCGCGCCGCCAGCATCATCGGCGGGTGCGGTGACTACAGCAGCCCCCTCACAGCAGAGGTGATTCCCGTGAGCATGGACATCAGCGATTTTTACCAGACGTTTTTTGATGAAGCCGATGAGCTGTTAGCGGATATGGAGCAACACCTGTTGGGACTCGATCCCCAGGAGCCAGACTCTGAACAGCTTAACGCCATCTTCCGCGCCGCCCATTCTATTAAAGGCGGAGCCGGAACCTTTGGTTTTACGGTTTTACAGGAAACAACCCATATCCTGGAAAACATTCTGGATGGTGCTCGTCGCGGCGAGATGCAGCTCAGCACCGACATCATCAATCTGTTTTTGGAAACTAAAGACATTATGCAGGAACAGCTAGATGCTTATAAAACCGCGCAAGAGCCTAACGCGGAAAGCTTCAAGTATATCTGTGAAGCATTACGCCAACTGGCGTTAGAGGCTAAAGGTCTTCCGGTTGCAGCACCGGTTGTGGTTTCACTTGATGTGCCAGTAAGTCAGGCAGAATCAGCGAAAGCGGGCGCAGACAGCGTCCACCTGCAGCTGGTCGATCTGAAAGAAAAAGACATCGACCTGATGCTGGAAGAGCTGGGTAACCTCGGCACGCTCAGCGACGTCAAGAAAGGCTCGACGTCTCTTGAGTGCCACATCACTGGCGTCGGTAAAGACGATATAGTTGCCGTACTCTGCTTTGTGATTGATGAAGCACAGATTCGCTTCCCGAGCGCAGACGCCGACGCTGCTGCAGTGGCGGAAAGCGATGCTGAGCCTGAGGTTGCAGAAGTGCAGACCGCTACCGTCACCGAATTGCCGGTTGCTGCCGTCAAGCGCGAAAGCAAACGTGTTGCCGCACCGGCCAAGACCAGCGAATCGAGCAGCATCCGCGTAGCCGTAGAAAAAGTCGATCAGTTGATTAACCTGGTGGGCGAACTGGTGATTACCCAGTCTATGCTGGCACAGCGTTCAGGTGAGCTGGACCCGGTGGCCCATGGCGAACTGCTGAACAGCATGGGGCAGTTGGAGCGTAATGCACGCGACCTGCAAGAGTCGGTGATGTCGATTCGTATGATGCCGATGGAATATGTGTTCAGCCGCTTTCCGCGTCTGGTTCGCGATTTGGCCAGCAAACTGGGCAAAGAAGTCGAGCTGACCTTACTCGGCAGTTCTACCGAACTGGATAAGAGCCTGATCGAACGTATCATCGATCCGTTAACGCATCTGGTGCGTAACAGTCTTGACCACGGTATTGAGTCGCCGGACAAGCGTATTGCCGCAGGAAAAGTGGCAACGGGCAACCTGACGCTGTCGGCAGAACATCAGGGCGGCAACATCTGTATTGAAGTGTCAGATGATGGTGCGGGCCTTAACCGTGAACGTATTCTTGCTAAAGCCCTCACATCCGGCTTGCCGGTTCACGAAAACATGAGCGACGAAGAAGTTGGCATGTTGATTTTCGCCCCTGGCTTCTCCACCGCAGAACAGGTAACCGATGTGTCTGGTCGTGGTGTGGGCATGGATGTGGTGAAACGGAATATCCAGGAAATGGGTGGTCACGTTGAAATTGCCTCTAAACAAGGTAAAGGCACCACGATCCGTATCCTGCTGCCGCTGACGCTGGCCATTCTGGACGGTATGTCAGTGCGCGTAGCCGATGAGGTCTTCATTCTGCCGCTGAACGCGGTGATGGAATCATTACAGCCTCGCGCAGAAGAGTTAAAACCGCTGGCGGGTGGCGAGTGTGTTCTGGAAGTCCGTGGTGAATATCTGCCGCTGGTTGAGCTGTGGAACGTCTTTGATGTGAAAGAGGCCAAAACAGAAGCGACGCAAGGCATCGTGGTGATCTTGCAAAGCGCGGGCAAGCGTTACGCGCTGCTGGTAGACCAGTTAATCGGTCAGCATCAGGTTGTCGTTAAAAACCTGGAAAGCAACTATCGCAAAGTACCAGGTATTTCAGCCGCCACCATCCTCGGCGATGGCAGCGTGGCGTTGATTGTTGACGTTTCGGCGTTGCAATCACTTAACCGTGAAAAACGTGTGGCCGGCGCTGCCGCCTGATTGATAACGAAAAGGTAAATAACATGAGTGGAATGGCAACCGTGACAAAAATTGCTGGCGAAACCGTTGGTCAGGAATTCCTGGTGTTCACGTTGGGTGATGAAGAGTACGGCATCGATATTCTTAAGGTTCAGGAAATTCGCGGCTACGATCAGGTAACGCGCATTGCTAACACGCCTGACTTTATTCGCGGCGTGACCAACCTGCGTGGCGTTATCGTGCCCATCATCGATTTGCGTGTGAAGTTTGCACAGGCCGATGTTGAGTACAATGAGAATACGGTCGTAATCGTCCTTAATCTGGAAAACCGCGTAGTCGGTATCGTGGTTGATGGCGTTTCTGATGTCCTGTCTTTAACGCAGGAACAGATCCGTCCTTCACCAGAGTTTGCGGTGACAATGTCCACCGAGTACCTGACCGGTCTGGGTGCACTGGGCGACCGCATGTTGATTCTGGTCGACATCGAGAAGCTGCTGAGCAGCGAAGAGATGGCGCTGGTAGACAACCTGCGTACTGCCTAATCTTCCTTCACGGGTCAGTGAACGCTGGCCCGTGTTGATCTCCATAGCTTTCTGCATTCTCGCCTGCTTCAAACGCGTTAACAGCGTTCGCAATATGTTAATTCTTCTCGCGTTGTCTGTGATCGTTCCCGCTAAATAACACAATTAACTGATATCAATAATTACAAAAGCCTTAAACGCTGCTTTTTCCTCGAACTTCACTAAAACATCTCATCTTCTCGCCGATACAGCCCCTGCACTTTACTTATTACGCTCGGGGAAAACGATGTTAAAACGAATAAAAGTGGTGACCAGTCTTATTGCGGTACTGATGCTTTTCGGTGCCATGCAGCTGCTATCGGGCAGTCTGTTCTGGTCAGCGCTGCACAAAGATAAAGAGGCCTTTGCCCTGTCGCAAATTTCCACCCGAAATGTTGCGGCGATGACCGATGCTTATATGGCGCTGAATCAGTCACGTACCACGCTCAACCGCGCCATGCTGCGCTTACAAACCAGCCTGGCGACACAGATGAATGGCGGTCAGCTGGAGAGCCTGACAGATAAAGCCATCAGCGAGGCTAACAAAGGTGAACAGTTCCTGACGGAGTTTAACGCCATTCCTGAAACGCCAGGGGCCGATACCGAATTGCGCGATCAGCTGCAACACAATTTTGCCGCCTACCTGACCGGACTGCGCGGCATGATCGCCAGCCTGAAAGCGAAAGATCTGGAAGGCATGTTTAAACAAAACATTGAGCAGAAACAGCAGGCGATGCAGGCCACCTATTCAACATGGCGCATGAAGCAGAGTGAACTGTCTGCGCACGGGGCAGAGCAGAACCAGCAGGCCTTTACCCAGATGATGTGGCTGCTTGGCATGGTTGGCGTACTGGTTATCGTTGTCATCATGGGCTGTTGGTTTGGGCTGCGCCAGCTTCTTATTCATCCTCTGCAACGTCTGCTGGTGGATATTCGGACCATCGCCTCTGGCGACCTGACGCAACCCATTCTGGTGGAAGGCCGCAATGAGATGAGTCAGCTGGCAGAGGGCATTCATGAGATGCAACGCTCTCTGGTTTCCACGGTGGGTGAGGTGCGCAGCGGATGTGATGCCATTTTCACCGGTGCCAGCGAAATCGCTGCTGGAAACAACGATCTTTCTGCCCGTACGGAAGAGCAGGCGGCATCGCTTGAACAAACCGCTGCCAGCATGGAGCAGTTAACCGCGACGGTGAAACAGAATGCGGATAATGCCCGCCAGGCTTCTCAGCTGGCGCAAACGGCATCGGAAACTGCGCTGCAGGGCGGCAAGGTGGTGGACGGTGTTGTAACCACCATGAAAGAGATTGCCGGTAGTTCGAAGAAAATTGCTGACATCATTAGCGTGATTGATGGCATTGCTTTCCAGACCAACATTCTGGCGCTTAACGCCGCCGTCGAAGCGGCACGTGCAGGTGAGCAGGGCCGTGGCTTTGCCGTCGTGGCGGGTGAAGTGCGCAATCTGGCGCAGCGCAGTGCCCAGGCCGCTAAAGAAATTAAAGGCTTGATCGAAGACTCCGTCGCGCGCGTTGACAGCGGTTCGCTCCAGGTTGAAAGCGCAGGCAGCACCATGAATAACATCGTTGGCGCTGTAACGCGCGTCACCGACATCATGGGCGAGATTGCGTCTGCTTCTGACGAACAAAGTCGCGGCATCGACCAGGTAGGTCAGGCCGTAACGGAAATGGATCGCGTGACGCAACAGAACGCCTCACTGGTTGAAGAGTCCGCCGCCGCCGCCGCTGCGCTGGAGCAACAGGCCAGCTCACTGTCACAGGCCGTGGCCGTATTTAAAATTTCCCGCTTATAAGTTTTCCAACACTTTTTACGGCCAGCGTGAACCTCTCTTCACGCTGGCCGTAAAGTTCCGCACGTCCGGGCCGATAAACAGAATCGAATTGCTAATGAATGAGGTTTCTATGTTTAGTCGAGTACGTGTTGTCTCCGGTCTTCTATGTGTATTGGCACTGTTCGCATTACTGCAAATTTTTTCAGGTGGTGTGTTTTACAAGACGGTGACGGAAGATAAAGAAAACTTTGCCTATAACCAACGTCTGAGTACTCTTCAACGCGCCATGGGCACCTCCTGGGTGGCACTGGTTCAGGCGCGAAATACCTTAAACCGCGCCGGAATTCGTTATTTACAGGACGGACAAATGGCGGGTTCAGGTGCCACGGTAAAAGAATTAGTGGCGCTGGCAGATAGCGAATTAAAGCGCGCCGAGGAAGGCTATGCCTTGTTCAACGCGAATCTTTCTGAGAAAGGCAAAAGCGCAGCTAACGTGCTGACGCTGCAGGCGAACTATAAGCAGTTCCATGACGGGCTCGCTGAACTGATTGTGTTTCTGGGTAACGGTAACTTTAAGGGATTTGTTGATCAGCCGACGCAGAGCTATCAGGACAAATTCCAGAAAGACTACGATGACTGGCTCAATTATAACCTTAAGCTGAGCCAGCAGGGTGTGGATGCCAATGATGCCGCCTATAAGAGCATGATTATGCTGGTGATCGGTACGCTGGCGGTCACGCTGTTAGTGATCGTGCTGGTATGGAACCTGATGCGAAGCCTGCTTATTCGCCCGCTTAAACAAAGCATCGAACACATTCAACATATCGCGAATGGCGATCTGACGCAGCCGATTCATATCTCGGTGCGTAACGAAATTGGCGATTTGCTGACCTCCCTGCAAGACATGCAACAGGCGCTGGTGCGTACTGTCAGCACCGTACGTGACGGTGCTGATGCGATTTATACCGGTGCCAGCGAAATTGCTGTTGGCAATAACGATCTCTCGTCCCGAACGGAACAGCAGGCGGCGTCGCTGGAGCAAACGGCGGCCAGCATGGAGCAGCTTACCGCCACCGTGAAGCAAAATGCGGAAAACGCCCGTCAGGCGTCAAAGCTGGCGCTTAACGCCTCTGAAACCGCGCAGCAGGGCGGCAAAGTCGTGGATGGCGTGGTGACAACCATGAAAGAGATTGCCGGCAGTTCGCGCAAAATTGCTGACATTATCAGCGTGATCGATGGTATCGCTTTCCAGACCAATATTCTGGCGCTTAACGCCGCCGTTGAAGCCGCGCGCGCAGGCGAACAGGGCCGTGGCTTTGCTGTCGTCGCGGGTGAAGTGCGTAACCTGGCCCAGCGTAGTGCGCAGGCGGCCAAAGAGATTAAAGGGCTGATTGAAGATTCTGTTGGTCGGGTTAACACCGGCTCAGTCCTGGTCGAAAGCGCGGGCGACACCATGAGTGAAATCGTCAGCGCGGTGACGCGCGTTACCGACATCATGGGTGAAATTGCCTCTGCATCCGACGAGCAAAGCCGTGGCATTGACCAGGTGGGCCAGGCGGTGACGGAGATGGATCGCGTGACACAACAGAATGCTTCACTGGTTGAAGAGTCTGCTGCAGCCGCGGCTGCACTGGAAGATCAGGCCAGTAACTTAAAACAAGCGGTTTCTGTCTTCAATATTGGTAAAGAAATTGTCACGCAGGCCGTTAACAAGACTACGGCGGTAAAAAATTTACGTTTAGAAAGTCCGTCAGAAGGTATTCGCCAGCCATCACCCCGCGGTGATGAGAACTGGGAAACCTTCTAATTGCCTGGATGGCCCAACCGCTGATGTGCGGTTGGGCGTAGCAGCAGATGTTCAACAGGTTTAGTTCATGCCAGGTGCAAAGATGAAGAAATCGACGTTATTAGATCAACCGGAGGCGACCACGCTGCTGTCACAAATGGTACAGCGCTTGCCCCTCTCCGATACCCATTTTCGCCGTATCAGCCAGCTCATTTATCAGCGTGCGGGTATTGTGCTGGCCGATCATAAGCGCGAGATGGTTTACAACCGTCTGGTTCGTCGTCTGCGCACGCTGAATATTGATGACTTTGGTCGCTACCTGGCGCTGCTAGAGAATGATCAGAACAGTGCAGAGTGGCAGGCGTTTATTAATGCGTTAACCACCAACCTGACGGCTTTTTTCCGTGAGGCGCATCATTTTCCAATCCTGGCGGAACATGCACGTAAACGTCAGGGTAATTTTAGCGTCTGGAGTACGGCTGCCTCAACCGGCGAAGAACCTTACTCTATCGCGATTACGCTGGCAGAAACATTGGGCGCGGGACCGGGTAAATTCCAGGTTCACGCCAGTGATATCGATACCCAGGTGTTGGAGAAAGCCGTGGCGGGCGTTTACCGCCAGGAAGAGCTGCGCACGCTGTCGCCTGCACAGTTACAGCGTTTCTTTTTACGTGGCACGGGTCCGCATGCTGGCATGGTTCGTGTACGTCCGGAACTGGCGAACATGGTGAACTACAGCCAACTTAATTTGCTGGCAAACGACTGGGCCTTACCCGGACCTTTCGATGCGATTTTTTGCCGCAACGTAATGATCTATTTCGATAAAGAAACACAAGAAAAAATTCTACGTCGTTTTGTTCCACTGCTTAAGCCTGGCGGCATCCTGTTCGCCGGACACTCAGAGAACTTCAGCCAGATTAGTAAAGAGTTTTGGCTGCGTGGGCAAACCGTGTATGGACTGACGAAGGAAAGATGATGAGCAAAATTACCGTGATGTGCGTAGATGACTCTGCGCTGATGCGGCAACTGATGACCGAAATCATCAACAGTCATCCTGATATGGAAATGGTGGCGACTGCCCCCGATCCATTAGTGGCACGCGATTTAATTAAACAGTTTAATCCGCAGGTGTTAACGCTGGATGTGGAAATGCCGCGCATGGATGGCCTGGATTTTCTTGAAAAACTGATGCGTTTACGGCCGATGCCCGTCGTTATGGTGTCATCACTGACCGGACAGGGCTCAGAAATCACGTTGCGCGCGCTGGAGTTAGGCGCCATTGATTTCGTCACCAAGCCGCAGTTGGGTATTCGTGAAGGTATGCTGGCCTACAGCCAGATGATTGGTGACAAAATTCGCGCCGCTGCCCGGGCACGTCTGCATGTGCGTAACGTGATGCCAGCACCGCTCACGTTGAAAGCCGGCCCGTTGCTGAGTAGTGAAAAGTTGATTGCCATTGGTTCATCAACGGGGGGCACAGAAGCGATTCGTCACGTTTTGCAACCGTTACCCGCGACCAGCCCGGCGCTGCTGATTACACAACATATGCCGCCAGGTTTTACCCGTTCCTTTGCTGAACGGCTGAATAAGCTGTGTCAGATCACGGTGAAGGAAGCGGAAGACGGCGAGCGTATTCTGCCTGGCCATGCCTACATTGCGCCCGGCGCGATGCATATGGAACTGGGCCGTAGCGGTGCCAACTACGTGGTGAAACTGAATGAAGGTCCGCCGGTCAACCGGCATAAACCTTCCGTCGATGTCTTATTTAAATCGGTTGCGATCAACGCAGGGCGTAATGCCGTCGGCGTCATCCTGACCGGTATGGGTAACGATGGGGCTGCAGGCATGCTGGAAATGCATCGCGCCGGCGCCTGGACCATCGCTCAAAATGAAGCAAGTTGTGTCGTTTTTGGCATGCCACGCGAGGCGATAGCCAGCGGTGGCGTGAGCGAAGTAGTGGATTTAAGCAACATCAGCCAGCATATGCTGGCGAAAATTAGCGCCGGACAGGCATTGCGTATATAACAGGCCCGTCCTGCCGGGCGAGATAACACAGGAGTAGATATGGCTGATAAAAACATGCGCTTTTTGGTAGTGGACGACTTCAATACGATGCGTCGTATTGTGCGTAACCTGCTGAAAGAGCTGGGCTTCAATAACGTAGAAGAAGCAGAAGACGGCGTTGATGCGTTAGGCAAACTCAAGGCAGGTGGTTTCGATTTCGTGATCTCTGACTGGAACATGCCGAATATGGATGGCCTGCAACTGCTGCAGACCATTCGTGCCGATGCTGCCATGGCGAGTCTGCCGGTACTTATGGTGACGGCGGAAGCGAAGAAAGAAAACATTATTGCTGCCGCTCAGGCGGGTGCAAGCGGCTACGTAGTTAAGCCGTTTACGGCCGCCACGCTTGAAGAAAAGCTGGGCAAAATTTTTGAAAAACTGGGTATGTAAGGAGATGTGATGAGCGACCTTCCGAAATCAGCTGAGCAAGCCGCGGCACATGATATTATTTCCCGCATCGGTTCACTGACCCGCATGCTGCGTGACAGTCTGCGTGAGCTGGGGCTGGATCAGGCCATTGCAGAAGCTGCTGAAGCCATTCCTGACGCCCGCGACCGTCTGGACTATGTAGTACAAAAGACCGCCCAGGCGGCCGACCGGGCGCTGAACAGCGTCGAAGCTGCGCAACCGCACCAGGATAAAATGGAAGCGGGAGCGGTAGCGCTGAAAGGACGCTGGGATGCGTGGTTTGAAAATCCAATTGAACTTGCCGACGCGCGCGAACTGGTGACGGATACGCGTGAGTATTTAGGGGAAGTGCCTGAGCACACCTCTTTTACTAACAAGCAGTTGCTCGACATCATGATGGCGCAGGATTTCCAGGACCTTACCGGTCAGGTTATCAAGCGCATGATGGATGTGATCCAGGAAATCGAGCGCCAGCTGTTGATGGTGCTGCTGGAAAACATGCCAGAAGTCAGCGCCGAGAAACGTCAGGTTGGCACCACGCTGCTCAATGGCCCGCAGGTAAACTCTGCTGCGCCAGGCGTTGTGGCTAACCAGGACCAGGTTGATGACCTGTTGGATAGCCTGGGCTTTTAACCGCCAGCCTGTCTGGCGATGGCTGACCCACAACCGGGTCGCCATCGCCCCCTTCTTCAAGATGGC
The DNA here is from genome assembly GCF_024520835.1 of Pantoea sp. Fr+CA_20. NCBI lineage: Bacteria > Pseudomonadati > Pseudomonadota > Gammaproteobacteria > Enterobacterales > Erwiniaceae > Pantoea > Pantoea sp. Fr+CA_20. Next base: position 130,925 of record NZ_JALNPN010000002.1, on the reverse strand, counting down.
CTGTTTCTGACAGGCCACTTCTCTTTTCTCTTTTGCCATCCGTGAAAGAGCGCGTGTTTTTCACGTTTTATCCACGCTTTAACCAAACCCAAATTTGGCATTCTATGCTCAGAATTCCTGCCAACCGAGGTGTGTGGTGTCAGAAAATAGCGACGAAGACAAAACAGAATCGCCCACGGCCCACCGACTTGAAAAAGCACGTGAAGAAGGCCAGATTCCGCGTTCGCGCGAACTGACCTCATTGCTGATGCTGTTAGCCGGCATCATGATTTTATGGATTGGCGGCACCATGATGGCTCACCGACTGGGTGCCATGGTGTCAACCGGGTTACGTTTTGACCACGGCATGGTCACCGATGACAAAATCATTATTGCCCATGTCGGCAATCTGATTATGCAGGCTCTTGGCGCACTGTTGCCGTTACTGGGTGGGCTGGTTCTGGTCGCCATCGCCTCGCCGATGCTACTGGGCGGCGTGGTGATTAGCGGTAAATCCATCAAAGTGGATTTCGGCAAGCTTAATCCGCTGACGGGCTTTAAACGTATGTTTGCGGCGCAGGCATGGACCGAACTGTTTAAAGGGATACTGAAAACTATCCTGGTTGGCTGTGTGGCAGGCTGGTACATCTGGACGCACTGGCCGGATATGCTGCGTCTGATTGCCGAGTCACCCACAACGGCACTGATTCACGGCATGGATATGATTGCCATCTGCTGTTCGCTGGTCATGCTCGGGTTGATCCCCATGGTGGGCTATGACGTTTTCTGGCAGCTGTACAGTCACTTTAAAAAGCTGCGCATGTCGCGTCAGGAAATTCGCGATGAGCACAAGCAGCAAGAGGGTGATCCGCATGTTAAAGGACGCATCCGTCAACAGATGCGTGCCGCAGCCCGGCGTCGCATGATGGCTGATGTCCCCAAAGCGGATGTGATCGTCACTAACCCGACGCACTATTCGGTTGCTCTGCAATATAACGAGAAAAAGATGAGTGCACCGAAGGTCATCGCCAAGGGCGCAGGGGATATTGCCTTACGCATTCGTGAACTGGGCGCGGAACATCGTATCCCGGTTCTGGAAGCACCGCCGCTGGCGCGTGCGCTGTACCGACATACTGAAATTGGACAACACATTCCGGGCGCGCTGTATGGCGCTGTGGCAGAAGTGCTGGCCTGGGTCTGGCAGCTACGTCGCTGGAAGCGCGAAGGCGGCCTGATACCCGTAAAACCTAAAGACCTGCCGGTCCCGGCAGAGATGGACTTTGCAGGAGAGAACAAAAACGATGGCTAATCTGGCCGCTAAACTACGCCTACCGGGCAACTTCAAAGACATGCAGTGGCAGGTGCTTGCTGGCCCGGTCCTGATCATCATGATTTTGTCGATGATGGTCCTGCCGTTACCGCCATTCATCCTGGATCTGTTGTTCACCTTCAACATTGCCTTGTCGATTATGGTGCTGCTGGTCGCGATGTTTACCCAGCGGACGCTGGAATTTGCGGCGTTCCCGACCATTTTGCTGTTTTCGACCTTACTGCGCCTGGCGCTGAACGTCGCCTCAACCCGTATCATTTTGCTGGAAGGTCACACGGGTGCGGCCGCAGCCGGACGGGTGGTTGAAGCCTTTGGCCACTTTCTGGTCGGGGGCAATTTTGCCATCGGTATTGTGGTGTTTATCATCCTGGTGATTATCAACTTTATGGTAATCACCAAAGGTGCTGGCCGTATCGCTGAAGTGGGCGCGCGTTTTGTGCTTGATGGGATGCCCGGTAAACAGATGGCCATCGACGCCGACCTGAATGCGGGGTTGATTGGTGAAGATGAGGCGAAACGCCGCCGTGCCGAAGTCACCCAGGAAGCCGACTTTTACGGCTCAATGGACGGTGCCAGTAAGTTCGTACGCGGTGATGCCATCGCGGGCATTATGATCATGGTAATCAACGTGATCGGTGGACTGTTGGTCGGTATCGTTCAGCACGGGATGGCCGCAGGACAGGCGGCAGAGACTTATACGTTGCTGACCATTGGTGACGGCCTGGTCGCCCAGATTCCGGCGCTGGTTATCTCCACGGCGGCCGGTGTGATTGTGACCCGCGTAGCGACCGACCAGGACGTGGGTGAGCAGATGGTGGGGCAGCTGTTCAAAGATCCCCGCGTGTTGATGCTGAGTGGCGGGGTGATTGGTTTGCTGGGCTTAGTGCCGGGCATGCCAAACTTTGTTTTCCTGCTGTTCACCGCCGCATTGCTGGGCCTGGCATGGTGGTTACGTGGCCGTGAAATGCAGCCTAAAGCGAATATCGAATCGCCGGGCAGCCTCACCAAATCCATGGACACACCGGCATCGGCTGAAGCCTCCTGGACCGATGTCCAACTGGAAGATACGCTGGGCATGGAAGTGGGCTACCGCCTGATTCCGATGGTCGATCATAACCAAAACGGCGAACTGCTCGGTCGTATCCGCAGCATTCGTAAAAAGGTGGCGCAGGACGTCGGGTTCCTGCCTCCTGTGGTGCATATCCGCGACAACATGGAATTGCCACCAGCCCGCTATCGTATTCTGATGAAAGGCGTGGAAATTGGCAGTGGTGATGCCTATCCGGGACGTTGGATGGCGATCAACCCAGGCACCGCCGCAGGGACCTTACCGGGTGAAGCCACGGTGGACCCGGCCTTTGGCCTTGCCGCCGTCTGGATTGATGGCGCGCTGAAAGAACAGGCGCAGATTCAGGGCTTTACCGTGGTGGAAGCCAGTACCGTGGTGGCAACTCACCTTAATCATCTCATTGGTCAGTATGCCAGCGAGCTGTTTGGTCGTCAGGAAGCACAGCAACTGCTGGACCGCGTCTCTTCAGAGATGCCTAAACTGACCGAAGATTTGGTGCCGGGCGTTATCAATCTGACCACCCTGCATAAAGTTCTGCAAAACCTGCTGGTAGAGCGTGTCTCAATTCGCGATATGCGCACCATTATTGAAACCCTGGCGGAGCACGCCCCGGTACAAAGCGATCCGCAGGAATTAACCAGCGTGGTACGCGTGGCATTGGGTCGGGCAATTACCCAGCAGTGGTTCCCGGGTAACGGTGAAGTTCAGGTGATTGGACTGGATGCCACACTGGAGCGCCTGCTGCTGCAGGCCCTGCAGGGCGGTGGCGGACTGGAACCGGGGCTTGCCGACCGCCTGTTAGCGCAGACACAAGAAGCATTGCAGCGTCAGGAGATGATGGGCGCACCGCCGGTATTACTGGTGAATCATCCATTACGTGCCTTACTGGCCCGCTTCCTGCGCCGTAACATGCCGCAGCTGGTGGTGCTGTCAAATATGGAATTAAGCGATAATCGCCAGATTCGAATGACCGCCACCATCGGAGGCAAACAATGAGATCGATGATGCTGTTTGCGCTACTGCTGCCGATGTTTGCTCAGGCCGCAGATGGCGCATGGAGTGCCAGCGCCGCAGGGCCGTTGCTGGTCAATCGCGGGAGCTGGCAATCGTCCCAGCCGTTGACGCCGCCGGGAGAGGTCAAAGGGGCAATCAGCCTCGTAAACTGGCGCTATCAGTTTACCCAGCCTGCGCCGTCAGGCCTGCAGGTTCGGCTTTGTGCTGAGCAGCGTTGTACCGATCTGGAGGGGGCAAATGGTGGGACGCGCGGTCTTACCGGGGTTGCCGCAGGTGAAACGTTGCACATGGTGTTTGGTTTCGCCGGCAGCGGAAGCTTACCGCCGGGACTAAAAGTGGTCAGCACAGAAGTGACGGTCAATTATCACTGAGTCGGGCCATCAACCGGCTCATGTCAGACCGACAGCGTGCGATCCTGTTGCCGCTGCCGGTCTGGGCGATGACCCACAGGTTCGGTCATCACCGTCATCCATTAGTCTTTACTTGCCAGCAAATAACGATAGAGCAACCCGCCAGTTACCCCGCCCACCAGCGGCACCAGCCAGAATACCCACAACTGCTGTAACGCCCAGGTTCCCTGGAATACCGCCATCGCCGTACTGCGCGCCGGATTCACCGACGTATTGGTCACGGGAATGCTGATTAAATGAATAAGCGTTAAGGCCAGGCCAATCGCCACCGGCGCGAAACCCGCAGGCGCGCGTTTATCGGTCGCACCCTGAATGATGATCAGAAAAAAGGCGCTGAGCACCAGCTCAGTCACCACGGCTGCGCACAGTGAATAGCCGCCTGGGGAATGTTCGGCAAAGCCATTGGCAGCGAAACCGCTGGCTGCCACATCAAAACCAGCCTGGCCCCGTGCGATCAGATACAGCAGAGCCGCCGCGGCGATACCGCCAGCCACTTGCCCAATCATATAGGGGAAAATAGTCTGATATCCGATGCGGCCACCGGCCCACAGCCCCAGAGTGACGGCAGGATTAAAATGCCCGCCTGAGAGATGACCAACAGCAAAGGCCATGGTCAGCACGCAGAGGCCAAAAGCCAGAGCCACGCCAGCAAAACCAATCCCGGTTTGCGGAAAATTCGCGGCGAACAGGGCGCTCCCGCAACCCCCCAATACCAGCCAGAATGTACCGATGAATTCGGCAAATGTTTTTCTTAACATCGATGGATTATCCTTTCTCGAAACACGTAAAGACCTGATGAAATGCGGGCTTATAGTAGAGTCCGGTACTGAGAATGGCATCACGTCATGAGATTTTGCCGATAAACAGGGGATGTAGGTTGTCTGCGCCGATCGGGCTGCTGCCAGGCATGACGATGTCTTGTTTTGAGGCAATAGCGTGCTGATTTATGTCGTTACCACCTTCAGGTGCGAAGACAGGCATGCAGAGGGGCGCAGAGGAAATCATGAGGCAGCGGGGGATAAGACAGGTGGGCAGGATGACAGACAGGCGCTGAGTCAGAGTGAGGGCTCAGCGCCATAAGCAATTACATGCGATCAACGGTTTTGATACCCAGCGTATCCAGCCCCAGCTTCAGGGTTTTAGCGGTCAGGGCAGCAATCTGTAAGCGGCTCTGGCGGGTCGCGTCATCCTCTGCCGCCAGAATCGGGCAGTGTTCGTAGAAGCCAGAAAACAGACCGGCCAGGTCGTAGAGGTAAGCACACATCACATGCGGCGTGCCGTCGCGGGCAACCTGGGTGATGACCTCTTCGAACTGCAGCAGGCGCGTTGTCAGGAGGGCTTCACGATCGTCGCTCAGGGTGATATCTGCCTGAATCGTCTCGGCTTCGATGCCCGCTTTGCGGAATACGGACAGCACACGCGTATAAGCGTACTGCATATAGGGCGCGGTGTTACCTTCAAACGCCAGCATGTTGTCCCAGTCAAAGATGTAATCCGTGGTACGGCTTTTTGACAGGTCAGCATATTTCACTGCGCTGATGCCCACCACTTCCGCGAGCGAAACCACCTCGTCTTCGCTCATATCCGGGTTTTTTTCGCGCACCAGCGTGTAAGCACGCTGGTATGCTTCATCCAGCAGATCGGAAAGTTTAATGGTACCGCCACTGCGGGTCTTAAACGGACGACCGTCTTTGCCCAGCATCATGCCAAATGCGTGATGCTCAAGCGGGACAGATTCAGGTACATAGCCGGCTTTACGCACGATGGTCCATGCCTGCTGCAGATGCTGATGCTGGCGCGAATCGATGTAATAAATTACGCGATCGGCGTGCAGCGTCTCGTAACGGTATTTCGCACAGGCAATATCAGTTGTGGTGTAAAGATAGCCGCCGTCTTTCTTTTGAATGATGACGCCCATCGGCTCACCTTCTTTATTCTGGTATTCATCCAGAAAAACGACCGTTGCACCTTCGCTTTCGACCGCTAAGCCTTTTGCTTTCAGGTCGGCGACAATACCGGGCAACATATCGTTATAAAGGCTTTCGCCCATGACATCTTTACGGGTGAGGGTGACGTTCAGGCGGTTATAAATATGCTGGTTTTGACTCATGGTGATATCAACCAGCTTTTTCCACATCTGACGGCAGTACTCGTCGCCGCCCTGTAACTTCACCACGTAGCGGCGCGCACGCTCCGCAAAATCAGGGTCTTCATCGTAAGTGCGCTTGGCTTCACGGTAAAAGCCTTCTAAGTCTGCCAGCGCCATTTCGGCGTGGTTCTCGTTTTGCTGTTTCTCAAGAAAGGCGATCAGCATACCGAACTGCGTGCCCCAGTCGCCAACGTGGTTGGCGCGGATGACGTTATGTCCCAGAAACTCCAGGGTGCGCACGGCCGCATCACCAATAATGGTGGAGCGTACGTGACCGACGTGCATCTCTTTTGCCACGTTCGGCGCAGAGTAATCCACCACGACTGTTTGGGGTTCAACGGTGCTGACACCGAGTCGCGGATGATGCAGTGCTTTTCTGGCGTTATCTGCCAGCCAGCTGCGATCGAGAAAGATATTAATGAAACCCGGTCCGGCAATCTCAACCTTGCTGGCGATACCGCTAAGGTCCAGATGTTGAATGACGGTTTCGGCTAGTTGTCGTGGCGCCTGGCCCAGTTTTTTAGCAACGGCCATAATGCCGTTTGCCTGATAATCACCAAACTGAACTTTGGCCGACTGGCGAACCTGAGGTTCACAATCGGAGGGAGCACCAGCCAGCACCATAGCCTGACTGACTTTTGCGGAAAGAAGCGCCTGAATATTCACCGGATTACCTTAAATATGCTGAGAAAAGCACGCTGACAGCGCAGCGAGCTGTCATCATCATTCTGCCGGATGGAGTGACAAGATCAATCATCAGGCAGAACGGAAAAAATGAGGGAAAAAGTATACGTGAAATGTCAGCTTGAGTCAGTAACTGGATAAAGGCGGGGGAAACAGGCCCGAAGATGTTTCCCGGCGGCGTCAGCGACGGCGTGCGTGGCGCGCGTTTTTAACACTTTTGTCTTCTCGCACCTTCCAGTGGCGCGCAAGGGCAAATCCCATCAGTGCGATCAATGTTGCAACAACGATGAGCATAGTCATAAAAACTTTCCTTATAATGGTATCAATGCAAATTTATAAGAAAGGCGACGCAGCTGCAATCAGTCCGGGATTAAATGAGACTTATCTTATTGTATTAATTATGTTCAATAAAAACATTATATTAACTGGTGTTTATCAACTTAAGAGTGGATCTAAAAAGAAGATAACTCTGAATTAAAAACGTTATTTATTCGCTTTAGCTGAAAATAATCACCCAAATAAGATGAATCTCACCCTTTTGTCATTTACGATTCAACGTTGACAATGAGTTACGAACTTTAAGTAATTAAATTTGATCGGGAGAGAAGTAACAGTGAGTATCCCCTTTCCAGCAGAACTGGACGACTTACGCGACGATCTGGCCGCCTTTGAACAACGGTTACAAAAGTTTTCACAACGTTTGGGGTTAAAGGGTGACGAACTGCACGTCGATCACGTTGCTGTGCGCTGTCACCAAAACGCCACCGCCGAACGTTGGCAGCGGGGATTGGCACAAATGGGGCGGCAGTTCTCGGCGGCCATGATTAATGGTCGTCCTGTCTGCCTGTTCAAACTGTATCAACCTCTGGTCATTGCCAGTTGGCACATTGACGTGATTGAACTGCCGTGGCCGGGAGAGAAACGTTATCGCCATGAAGGCTGGGAGCATGTGGAAGTGGTATTGAGGGGCGAGCCAGAAACCCTTGGGATGCGTGCGATGGCGCTACTGTCTGACCACGCGCTCGCACAACCCGGTATTTCTTTTAAAACCAGCTCGCCTAAAGGGGAAAATGAGCGTCTGCCTAATCCGACCCTGGCGGTGACCGATGGGGAAACCACGATAAAATTTCACCCGTGGAGCCTGGAAGAGATCGTAGCCAGTGAGCAGTCTTAGGCGAGAGCCTCGACGGCGCGTTGAAGCCGTTTGACCGCTTCTTCCAGCAGGGCGCGCGGGCAACCGAAATTAATCCGCACAAAGCGGTCATCGCCAAAATCGCGACCCGGTGATAATCCCAGTCCGTGCTTTTCGAAGTAAAGTGCCGGACTGGCCACCGGCAAGGCGCTGGCATCGATCCAGCCAAGATAGCTGCCTTCGGGGGATGTCATTGAGAGCCCGGGCAGCGCATTCACCTGAGAAACCAGCCAGTCGCGATTACCCCGCAAATATTCAAGCTGTGCATCAAGCCAGTCATCATTGTCGCGCCAGGCAACCTCGGCAGCGACCAGCGCCAGAATATCCACCGAGGGCACAATGCCCTGACGCACGGCGGTAAAACGTGCGCGCAGTTCGGGGTTGGGGATGATGGCGACGGAGGCGCCCAGGCCCGCAATATTAAAGGTTTTTGAGGGGGACAGCAGCGTGACGCTGCGCTGGGCAGCATCATCGCTCAGCGAGGCAAACGGAATATGCTGCAAGCCCGGCGTTAACAGCAGATCGCAATGAATTTCATCAGAACACACGAGTAAATCATGCTGTTGGGCAAATGCCAGCTGTGCCTCCAGTTCCTCCCGACGATAAACGGTGCCGCCTGGGTTCTGAGGATTACAGAGCATCAACAGCTTTTTGTCCTGCATCTTTCCCTCCGCTGCGCGCAGATCCATCACCCAACGTCCTTGCTGCAAGGTTAATGGCAGGCTCAGCTGATCGCGCTCTGCCAGTCTGGCGGCCGAACGGAAAGGGGGATAAATCGGTAAGGGGGCAACGGTGCCTTGCTGTGGCGAGGTAAAGGCCCGAACCGACAGATTTAAGCCGCAGACCACGCCGGGTAAAACCACTATCCATTCGGGATCAACCTGCCAGTGATAGCGCGATGCACAACGTGCGATCAGCGCTTTTATCAGGCCGTGAGGCGCATCACCGTAACCAAAAACGCCGTGGTCAACGCGACTTTTAATGGCTTCAATGATCGACTCAGGCGATCGAAAATCGGTATCGGCGACCCACAGTGGCAGAATATCCTGACCCGCATATTTGTGCCATTTAAGACTATCACTGTGACGGCGGTCTATCCGTTGGTCAAAATTGAATGTCATAGTTAGTTTTCCACGTAAACTGTTCTAAGGGATAAGCATACCTGACGAATTTGGCGTGAACAGGAAGCCATGTAAAGGAGAAGAGAATGACCACACTGGAAATTTGTTGCTATGGCGTGGATTGTGCATTAACCGCCCAGCAGGCGGGAGCCGATCGCATTGAGCTTTGCGCGGCGCCACGTGAAGGCGGACTGACGCCTTCTGCAGGCATGCTGGAAGTCGCCCGTCGTGACATTTCTGTTCCGGTGCATCCTATCGTTCGCCCGCGCGGCGGCGACTTTTGCTATTCCAGCCGTGAATTTGAAACGATGAAGTCAGACGTAGCACGCATCCGTGAACTGGGGTTCCCTGGCATCGTGCTGGGTATGTTGGATGAAGATGCCAATATCCACGCCAGCCAGATGCGCCAGATTATGGCGCTTTGCGACGGTATGGCGGTGACCTTTCATCGCGCCTTTGATTTGTGCCATCGGCCCAAGCGATCGCTTGAGGTGCTGACGGATTTCGGCGTCCGGCGCATCCTGACCTCTGGCCAGCAACAAAGCGCGGAAAACGGAATTGCATTATTGAGGGAACTTAATGAATACAGCACAGGTCCAATCATTATGGCCGGTGCTGGGGTACGTCTCAGCAACCTGCAAAAGTTTCTTGATGCGGATATCCGCGAGGTACACAGCTCGGCCAGCCACCTTGTGGCATCGCCGATGCGCTACCGCAAAGCGGGTGTCTCCATGTGTTCCGAAGCCGAAATTGATGAGTTCAGCCGTTACTGCGTCGACAGCGATGTCGTTGAAGCAATGAAAAGCGTGATGCAGATGAATACCGCCCGAGTGGCCTGACTCACTACCAGTTTTGCCGCGCAGCACGCCGTTTGATGACGTGATGTTTGCAAGTACCAAACCCCAGCACATTTGCTGGGGTATTTTTTGTCCAAAATTCCGTCAGGACGCCTCTGGGATGGCCTGTGAGGCAATCGTGCTGTCAAAATAATTCTGCTTACCTTCATCAGTCGGTTCCTGCTATTTAAGGTAAACCGTTAACGACATTGACGTCCGAGGCTCATACCATGCGATGCGTTCTGCTGTCCGCTGTAATCACCCTGATTTCATTCCCCTCTTCATGGGCAGCAGCATGCCAGCCACACAATAAAGCGGTGACCAACAGCAATAACTGGATTCTGCTGGGCGGTAGCGCAAAGGGTGAGGTGCGTCAGGTCATCGCCGGTGAGTTTGGCAAAGACGTTAATTCACAAAAGCGGGTGCTGGGGCAGTTCGACCGCTGTGGCGATCTGCTGGTGGCCGATATCAGCTACGACAAAAATGAGCGTAACGTCATCCTGAGTATGGAGCAACACCTGGTGCGGGTTCAGGGCGGCTGGGTCGCGGAATATGCCTATCTGGTTAAAGTGTTAAAGCAGGGTAGCGAAGTGGTGGTGGATAATCGCCAGGGCACGATTAACTGGCAGAAGGGTAAAAACGGCAACATCATCAGCGCGTCAGATAAATTTATCAGCATGGGCAAAGACGGCTTTACCGATACGACTTACCGTTATGACAACGGCTTCCGTTTACTGAAAAGTGTTGCGCGGGGAACCGATCCTGTCAGTAATGGCGAATACCGTTATCAATGGAATTCGCAAGGTCTGGTAACGCGTTCAACCTCGGCCCGTCGCAAAGATACTTACACCTACGACAAGCAGGCGCGGGAACTGCGCCTGAATGGCACCGCGACGACCGACGTCAGCACCTTGCGTTCCGTGGATGAATGCCAGTTTTGGGATGAAAAGGGCAACTGCACGCTGAGTTATCTGAATGAAACCGAAGTGTTCGAAAAAGGGACCATTCAACGTCACCTCAGCGCGGTCTATAAATACCAGTACTGGGATAACCCCGCTGAGGCGACGGAATAGCGATTATTTTACTGTCTGACTAAAGGCATCCAACCCCAGCAGCGCATGGGCAATCTGCTCCGGTGCCAGGTTGGGGTTAAGGTTTTTCAGCGTATCGCCTTCACTGTTGGCCAGCGCCCCTATTTTTACCAGATTCTCCCAACTTACCCCGTCCAGATGCATCTCTTTCAGCGTTGTTGGCATATTGATGGAGCGGTAGAAACGGATGTAGCGGGCAATTTCCTCATCGGGACGCTGCTCCAGTACCATTTGGGTTAAGGTGCCGTAGGCCACTTTCTCGCCGTGAGTGAGGTGGTGAATATCGCCTTCGATGGCGGTAAAACCATTGTGAATGGCGTGCGCGCCTGCCAGACCGGCATTCTCAAACCCCAGTCCTGACAGCAAGGTATTCGCTTCCACCACCGCCTCGACCGCAGGCGTCACGCGTTTTTCCTTAACAGCCACATAGGCGCTGTAGCCCCACGTCAATAATGTCTCTTCACAGGCGCGGGCGATTGCCAGCCCGGCGATGGTCGGATCGCCATTCACCATCGATTTAGCATGGCTACGGGCTACTGCCTGGGCTTCGACCCAGGTGGCCAGACCATCCGCAATGCCCGAGGCAAATAAGCGAGCAGGCGCGGCGGCGCAGACTGCGGTATCGACCAAAACCAAATCCGGGTTTTTACTGTAGAAGCGATAGCTTTCAAAGACGCCGCTGTCAGAATAGATCACCGACAGGGCACTACAGGGCGCATCGGTGGAGGCAATCGTCGGCACGATAACCACCGGTTGCTTGAGTTCATCGGCAACTGCTTTAACGGTATCAAGCGTTTTACCGCCACCCAGCCCAATCACCACGTTACAGCCTTGTTGCTGTGCTTGCTGACTGAGGCGGGTGATTTCATTACTGGACGCTTCACCATTGAACTGCTGGCGAATAACCTTCACGCCCGCCTGGGTCAGCGTAGAGTGCGCCCGCTCACCGACCAGTCCCCAGACGACATCGTCTGCCACCACAAAAGCATGATTACCCAGCTCGGCGACATAGTTTCCCAGTTCATCGAGTACGCCAGCACCTTGCACATATTTGCGGGGTGAAGAGAAAATAAATTTCATAAACGTTGCTCCTGGTTACATAAATGAAGGCCGTTACCGGCCCGAAGATAAAGCCCTTAAAAAGAATAGCAGCTAATGCTTTTTTGCTGGCTGTACAGACAGAAATGCGCTTGATATCGTGAGTCGGTGTTTATCGGGGATACGCATATGACGGCTTCTTTACTCTCTTTCCTGTTTGCTATTGTGATTTTGACCCTGACACCGGGATTTGATACCGCCTTAATCCTGCGGTCGGCAGCGGCACAAGGCTGGCGGCGCGCCAGCGCCACGGCATTAGGCGTGGCATCAGGGTGTTTGTTGTGGGGGATAGCGGTGGGGCTGGGATTGGGCGCGCTGCTGCTGGCCTCTGAAATGGCTTATAACCTGTTGAAGTGGATAGGTGCGGCCTATTTACTTTATCTGGGCGTCAAGCTGCTGTGGCACCCACGCACCCAGAGCGCGTCGCTGCCTGCTGAAGCCGTGGTTCAGCAAAGCCATCTGGTCTGCTTTAGCCGTGGCTTGCTGGGTAATCTGCTGAATCCCAAAGTCGGCGTTTTCTATGTGACATTTTTGCCACAGTTTATTCCGCAGGGTGCTTCCGTGGCGATCTGGTGCAGTCTGATGGCGTTGACGCATATGCTGGTGGGATTGGCCTGGAGCACGGTGTTGATCGGCAGCAGCCATTATTTTGCTGCGCAGTTAAAACGGCCTCGGGTACTGAAGGTCATGGACCGTTTAACCGGCTGTGTGTTTATAGGCTTTGCGGCGAAACTGGCGCTGTCTCGCCGCTGAGGGCTACGGTTTTGTGGCAACCAGCACGGCGCGCAGCGGGGCTGGATAACCTTCAACGGTTTTGCTGCTGTCGTCGGGGTCGAGAAACTCGGCCAGTGATTCACTGGTCATCCAGTCGGTACGGCGCTGCTCTTCGGTGGAGGTCAGGGCGAAATCAACAATACGCACGTCAACAAAACCGCACTTCTCCAGCCAGCTTTTCAGCGCCTCAGCCGAGGGGATAAAATAGACGTTGCGCATCTGCGCATAGCGTTCGCCTGGCACCAGTACCTGATTCACATCGCCTTCGATCACCAGCGTTTCCAGTACCAGTTCGCCGCCGTTCACCAGCTGATTTTTTAACTGGAGAAGGTGGTCAAGCGGGGAGCGACGGTGATACAGCACGCCCATGGAAAACACCGTATCAAATGCCTGAAGAACCGGCAGTTGTTCAATGCCGAGCGGCAGCAAATGGGCGCGCCGATCGTCATTCAGCAGTTTACGCACGGCTTCGAACTGGCATAAAAACAGCTGCATGGGATCGATACCTACCACCAGATGCGCGCCCGCACCAATCATGCGCCACATGTGATAGCCACTGCCACAACCGACATCCAGCACGGTTCGTCCGGCCAGCGATGAAATATGAGGCAGCACGCGCTCCCATTTCCAGTCCGAACGCCATTCGGTATTAATCTCAGTCCCATACAGAGAATAGGGGCCTTTACGCCACGGCATCAGGTTTCGCAGCAGTTTCTCAATGCCCTGACGATGACGATCGCTGATATCATCACGATCGGCGCTCACACTATTCAGCAGATCCAGCCGCTGGGGTTCCAGCAGCGGTAAATATTCCAGCGATTTGTACCAGTCACGGAAATGTCCATGCAAATTTTCCCGCTGCCAGTCGCTGATCTGTGCGGGCAGCACTTCCAGCCATTTTGCCAGGGGGCCAACAGCGATTTGCTGATAAAAACGGCCAAAGTCGATCATTTTAATGCCACCAACGAACCAAAATTAAAGCACTGAAACCATAACTCAGCATGGGAAAACCCCGCCTGCTTCAGGCGCGCCTTGTGCGCTTCCACGCTGTCGGTCAGCATGACATTTTCCAGCATGCTGCGCTTCTGGCTGATTTCCAGCTCGCTGTAACCGTTGGCACGCTTAAAGTCATGGTGCATGTTAAACAGCAGTTCGCCGACTTCAGGATCTTCAAAGCTAAACTTCTCAGAAAGCACCAGCGCACCACCGGGATTCAGCCCCTGCCAGATTTTACTTAACAGCGTAAGACGGGCCGGTGGCTCAAGAAACTGCAGGGTGAAATTGAGCACGACCAGAGAGGCGTTCTCAATCTCAATGTCACAGATATCCGCTTCAACCACGCTAACCGGCGTATCGGCGCGAAAGGCATCGATATGGCGGCGGCAGCGCTCGACCATGGCCGGAGAGTTGTCCACGGCAATAATCTGGCAGCCGGGCACGTGAATATTGCGGCGCACCGAGAGCGTGGCGGCACCTAATGAGCAGCCAAGGTCAAACACCTGGCTGTTGGGCTGGACGAACCGTTCAGCCAGCATCCCAATCATCGAAATAATATTGGAATAGCCGGGCACCGAGCGCTGAATCATGTCGGGAAACACTTCAGCTACACGTTCGTCAAAAGTCCAGTCGCCCAGTTTTGCAATGGGCGCAGAAAAGAGTTGATCGCGATCAGACATATCGAAAATCCGAAGAGACAGCGGAAAGGGCGCTATTCTGGCAGAAACTGCCGCGGCCTGCACCCTTTAAGCCGCGAACATTAATGCAGGGTGAGCACCAACTGCCAGGGGAGATAAATGAGGTTAAAAACCACCATTCCGCACAGGGCAAACAGCGTCAGCATCATGCCGTATTTACGGCCGCTCATGGCGTCATTGCGCAACCCATAAGCGTGCAGGAAACGGCCAATAAAAAACAGGATGCCCGTCAGGTGAACCATCCAGACATCTGCGCCATTCATTTCCAGCGTCACGAGTAGCAGCAACGCCAGGGGAATCGTTTCAATGGCATTGCCGTGAATGCGGATAGCCATATTCAGGTCGTGATGGCCGCCATCCCCAAAGGCAACCTTGTGCTGACGCCGAAAGCGAACGACGTTGAGCGTGAACTTCATTATCAGTAAAGCACCTATAACCACATATAACGCGCTGATCATCATTGATTCCTTTTTTTTATCGATATTACCAGAGGGGGCGAGGCTGCCCATTGCTATCAGAATAGCGAATCCTGTTGCGGCCAGTCTGGTCCGGGACCGATGCTGGCATCAATTTTTTGGAGTTCTGGCCATAAAGCCTGCACCAGCGGAAAAACCTGTCCCATATCCGGCGTGTGAATAAACACCAGCGGTTCACTCTGGGTGTGCCATTCCGCCAGCTTTGTCAGCCAGATGTGAAACAGTGGCAGGCTTTCTTCCAGATTGTCGCTGCCGACAAAGCGAATCATGGGCCGCGAACCGGTCAACAGCGCGTGCGGCGGAACGCGAGGCTTTTGCTGACGGGCGTGAAGCGCTGCCGGACTTTGCGAGGTGGAGCTATGGACCGGGCGGCTGTCCAGTACGACGCGATTCACGCCACGCTGCAGCAAACCGCGGTTCAGGGCGCGTTCTGCCTCACCTTTGGCAAAAAACGCGGCATGACGCACTTCTACGCCATAGGAAAAAAGCGCCGGTAAACTGTCCAGAAAGCGCCAGAGATCGTTCAACTGGGCGGGCGAAAAGCTGGCAGGCAGCTGTAACCAGTACTGACCAATGCGATCGGCGAGCGGTGTCATCAGGCGAAAAAAGTCGGTGACTAAATCGTCAGTATTTTGCAGAGCAGCCTGATGGCTAATGCTGCTGGGAAATTTAAAACAGAAACGAAACTGGTCATGTGTCATATCCCGCCAGCGCAGGACCGTTTCGGTATCCGGCAGCGCATACAGCGTGGTATTGCCCTCCACCGTGCCGAAATAACGCGCATAGTCAGCCAGGGTTTCGATGCCCCATCGCTTCCAGTGCGCATGGTGCCATTGTGGCAAACCAATACGAAGTGTCACGCCTGACTCCCGCCGTTGAGTGTGATAGTAATTATCCTGTAAGGCAGTATATTGACGCAAACCGGTGAAAAGCGAACAGGAAATGCCGCGCTTTAACGTGGCTCCACTTATCCTGTTTGCCTTTTTCCATTATAATAGCGGCCTTTTTTACGACAGCACCTCATCAGGTTACGCGGCCCGGTGCTGTCAGCTGCAGCGGCGAAGTTAAAAGGATAGTGTTATGCGTACAGAGTATTGTGGACAGCTCAATCTGTCTCATGTAGGTCAGCAAGTCACGCTTTGCGGCTGGGTCAACCGCCGTCGCGATCTGGGAAGCCTGATTTTTATCGATATGCGCGACCGTGAAGGTATTGTGCAGGTATTTTTTGATCCCGATCGTCAGGATGCATTCAAGCTGGCTTCTGAACTGCGTAACGAATTCTGTATCCAGATCAGCGGAACTGTGCGTGCGCGTGACGGGAAAAACAAAAATGCCGATATGGCGACTGGTGAAGTCGAAGTGTTTGCCGAAACGCTGAATATCATTAACCGTTCCGAACCGCTCCCGCTCGATTCCAATCAGAACAACAGCGAAGAAGCGCGTCTGAAGTACCGCTATCTTGATCTGCGTCGCCCGGAAATGGTGGAGCGCTTAAAGACCCGTGCGAAAATCACCAGCTTTGTGCGTCGCTTTATGGATGAGGCGGGCTTCCTGGATATTGAAACGCCGATGCTGACGAAGGCTACGCCGGAAGGCGCGCGTGATTACCTGGTGCCGAGCCGCGTGCACAAAGGGAAGTTCTACGCACTGCCTCAGTCACCGCAGCTGTTTAAGCAGTTGCTGATGATGTCGGGTTTTGACCGCTATTATCAGATCGTCAAATGCTTCCGTGATGAAGATTTACGCGCTGATCGCCAGCCTGAATTTACGCAAATCGACGTGGAAACCTCCTTCCTGACCGCGCCGCAGGTGCGTGAGATTATGGAACGCATGATCCGCGAACTCTGGCAGAGCGTGAAGGGCGTGGACCTCGGTGAGTTTCCGCAGATGACCTTTGCCGAAGCCATGCATCGCTACGGGTCTGACAAACCAGACCTGCGTAACCCGATGGAACTGGTGGATGTTGGCGATCTGCTGAAAACGGTGGAATTCCAGGTGTTCTCCGGCCCGGCTAACGACGAGAAAGGCCGTGTTGCTGCGCTGCGCGTACCCGGCGGTGCGCAGCTGAGCCGTAAACAGATTGATGAATACGGCAAGTTTGTCGAGATCTACGGTGCCAAAGGTCTGGCATGGATGAAGGTAAATGAACGCGCGAACGGTCTGGACGGCGTGCAGAGTCCGGTGGCGAAATTCCTTAACGCTGAGATCGTCGAAACCGTTCTCAGCCGCACTGGCGCTCAGGATGGCGATATCCTCTTCTTCGGTGCCGATCGTGCCAAAGTGGTGGCAGATGCGTTAGGCGCACTGCGTCTGAAAGTGGGCCGCGACCTGCAGATCACCGATGAGAAAGCCTGGGCTCCGCTGTGGGTTATCGACTTCCCGATGTTTGAAGAAGATGACGAAGGTGGTCTGGCCGCAATGCACCACCCGTTTACCGCACCGAAAGCGATGAGTGCGGAACAGCTGGCGGCCGATCCTACCCAGGCCGTAGCGAATGCTTACGACATGGTGATCAACGGCTATGAAGTGGGCGGCGGTTCTGTGCGTATCCATAACGGTAAAATGCAGCAGACGGTGTTTAGCATTCTGGGCATTGAAGAGCATGAACAGCGTGAGAAGTTTGGCTTCCTGCTGGATGCACTCAAGTACGGCACGCCGCCGCATGCTGGCCTGGCCTTTGGTCTGGATCGTCTGACCATGCTGTTAACCGGTACCGATAATATTCGTGACGTTATCGCCTTCCCGAAAACTACGGCAGCGGCCTGTATGATGACTGAAGCGCCAAGCGAAGCCAATCCGGCCTCACTGCTTGAATTAGGCATTCAGGTGGTGAAGAAAGATAAGCTTGAGAATAAGTAATGCCGTATAAACATCCGGTTTCTGTGTTAGTGGTGATTGTTGCGCAGGACAGTGGCCGGGTGTTAATGCTGCAGCGCCGTGATGACCCGGACTTTTGGCAATCGGTCACCGGCAGCCTTGAAGCGGATGAAGTGCCGCTTCAGGCCGCTGAGCGCGAAGTGGGTGAGGAATTAGGCATTGATGTGCAGGCCGAGCAGCTAACGATAGAAGACTGTCAGCGTGAAATCGACTTTGAGATTTTCCCGCACTATCGGCATCGTTACGCGCCCGGCACCACGCACAATCGTGAGCACTGGTTCAGGTTGACCTTACCGACTGAGCGCGACCTGCTGCTCACTGAGCATCTTGCCGCGTGCTGGCTTGAGCCTGCCGCCGCCGCGGCCCTCACTAAGTCCTGGAGTAATCGTCAGGCGATTGAAGAATTTATTTGAATGCTTGCCGCAACGCGTTATTTGCGCGGCGAATGCATTAAGTTTTATGAAGCGGGTAAGTTGCCACACAACTTCACCAACGCATTGAACAGTCGAGCGTAAACGGCGCAGCGAGGCCGGTTACCGCCAGCGTACCGCAACCGACGCGTACTTGGGTACGTGAGGATGACGGGTGATGCTCTCCCCTTCGGGGCCGCCTTTTCCGGGCGTTCAGGTTGTCTGCAACCTGGGTGAGCACTGGCGGGAGTCGGGATCGCACGTCAGATAGCTCGGGCGAAATAAAAGATTGGAGAGAAAGTAAGATGGCTGGACACAGTAAATGGGCGAATACCAAGCACCGCAAGGCGGCTCAGGACGCCAGGCGCGGTAAAATCTTCACCAAAATCATTCGTGAGCTGGTCACGGCGGCCAAACTGGGCGGCGGCGATCCTGGCTCGAACCCGCGTCTGCGTGCGGCGATGGATAAAGCGCTGTCCAACAACATGACGCGTGACACCATGAACCGGGCGATTGCACGCGGCGTGGGCGGTGAAGATGATTCCAATATGGAAACCATCATTTATGAAGGTTACGGTCCAGGCGGGTCAGCCGTGATGATTGAGTGCCTGAGTGACAACCGCAACCGCACCGTTGGTGAAGTACGTCATGCCTTCACCAAAACCGGCGGCAACCTGGGTACCGACGGCTCCGTGGCCTATCTGTTCAGCAAAAAAGGCGTGATCTCCTACGCACCGGGACATGACGAAGATGCGGTCATGGAAGCGGCGCTGGAAGCGGGCGCAGAAGACGTGGTCAGTTACGATGACGGTGCCATCGACGTGTTTACCGCGTGGGAAGAGATGGGTGCAGTGCGTGATGCGCTGGAAGCAGCTGGCCTGAAAGCCGACACGGCCGAAGTGGCGATGATCCCGTCAACCAAAGCGGAAATGGATGCGGAAACGGCCCCCAAACTGCTGCGTCTTATCGATATGCTGGAAGACTGTGATGACGTGCAGGAGGTTTACCATAACGGTGAAATCTCCGACGAGGTGGCGGAAACGCTTTAATGCTGTACTGCCGCACGCTCAGGCTGGAGACGCGTTATGTCGATTATTTTGGGGATTGACCCCGGCTCACGCGTTACCGGTTATGGGGTGATTCGTCAGACCGGTCGCCAGCTCACTTATCTGGGCAGCGGCTGTATTCGTACCAACACAACGGAATTACCAGCACGTCTCAAGCTGATCTATGCCGGGGTTTGCGAAATCATTACGCAGTTTTCCCCGGATTTTTTCGCGATAGAGCAGGTTTTTATGGCGAAGAATGCGGATTCTGCCCTGAAGCTGGGGCAGGCGCGAGGTGCTGCTATCGTGGCGGCGGTTAACCATGATTTGCCGGTATTCGAATATGCGGCGCGTCAGGTGAAGCAAACGGTGGTGGGTACAGGTGGTGCGGAAAAAAGCCAGGTTCAGCATATGGTCAAATCCCTGCTGAAACTGGCGGCGAATCCGCAGGCCGATGCCGCCGATGCATTGGCAATCGCCATCACGCACTGCCACGTTGCACAAAACGCGGCGCGCATGAGTGACAGCAAGCTGATGCTGAGCCGTGGCAGATTGCGCCAGAGTTAACAGCAACCGCATCTTAATCGCTATCAGGCTGGATATTCATCCAGCCTTTTTTATGGTATAAATTCCGCCACATACTTTGGATAAGGAAGGCATCAGGTGATTGGTCGTTTACGGGGCATTATTCTGGAAAAGCAGCCGCCGCTGGTGCTGCTTGAGGCGCATGGCGTCGGCTATGAAGTACATATGCCAATGACCTGTTTTTATGAGCTGCCTGATCTTAATCACGAAGCGGTGATCTTCACCCAATTTGTGGTACGTGAAGATGCGCAACTGCTGTTTGGGTTTAACAGCAAGCAGGAACGCGCGCTGTTCCGCGAGTTAATTAAAGTGAACGGCGTTGGCCCTAAGCTGGCGCTGGCGATTCTGTCGGGCATGTCGGCACAGCAGTTTGTCACGGCAGTGGAAAAAGAAGAGATCGCCGCGCTGGTTAAACTGCCGGGCGTGGGCAAGAAAACCGCTGAACGTCTGGTGGTGGAAATGAAAGATCGCTTTAAAGGCATGCATGGCGATCTGTTCGGCGGGGATTCGGCCTTTACGCTTACCACGCCTGGCCCGGAGCCGGAGACCAACGACGCAGAAGCGGAAGCGGTTGCAGCGCTGGTTTCCCTGGGTTATAAACCGCAGGAAGCGAGCCGTATGATCAGCAAAGTTGGCCGCCCTGATGCGGATTGCGAAACGTTGATCCGTGAAGCGCTCCGCGCTGCTATTTGAGGTAATTCATGATTGAAGCCGATCGCCTGATCTCCGCTGTCAGCATTAACGAAGAAGAGGGCCTCGACCGCGCTATTCGTCCGAAAATGCTGACCGAATATGTGGGCCAGCCTCAGGTGCGCGAGCAGATGGAAATTTTCATCAAGGCTGCGCAACTGCGCGGCGATGCGCTGGATCATTTGCTGATTTTTGGTCCGCCCGGATTGGGTAAAACCACACTGGCCAATATTGTGGCAAACGAGATGGGCGTTAATCTGCGCACAACCTCTGGCCCGGTGCTGGAGAAAGCGGGCGATCTGGCGGCGATGCTGACCAACCTCGAACCTCACGATGTGTTGTTTATTGATGAGATCCACCGCCTTTCTCCGGTGGTGGAAGAGGTCCTTTATCCGGCCATGGAAGATTACCAACTGGATATTATGATTGGCGAAGGCCCGGCAGCGCGCTCAATCAAACTTGATCTGCCGCCCTTTACCCTGATCGGTGCCACGACGCGGGCAGGCTCGCTGACCTCGCCCTTGCGCGATCGCTTCGGCATCGTACAGCGTCTGGAGTTTTATCAGGTAAAAGATCTCCAGCATATCGTAGGCCGGAGTGCCGCCTGCCTTGGCCTGGCGCTGAGCGAAGAAGCCGCGCTGGAAATTGCCCGTCGCTCACGGGGCACGCCACGTATCGCCAATCGCCTGCTGCGTCGGGTACGCGATTTTGCGGAGGTGCGTGCAAACGGTCTTCTGAGCGGCGAGGTGTCGGTAACAGCACTCAATATGTTGAATGTGGACAGTGAAGGCTTCGACTATATGGATCGTAAACTGTTGCTGGCCATTATTGATAAATTCACCGGCGGCCCGGTGGGGCTGGACAACCTGGCGGCGGCAATTGGTGAAGAGCGGGAAACGATCGAAGATGTCATCGAGCCATTCTTGATTCAACAGGGCTTTATTCAGCGCACACCGCGCGGCCGGATGGCCACGCAGCATGCCTATCGCCACTTTGGTATCACCAAAGACGCGTGATTACAGCGCCGGTTTGCGCACCATGCTGAGCATAAAAAGTATGGCTGCGCACAGCACCACTGAAGGGCCGGCAGGCGTGTCATAAAATGCCGAGAAGGTTAATCCACCGGTTACCGCTATGATCCCAATCAGTACGGCGACCGCCGCCATCATTTCAGGTGAACGGGCAAAGCGCCGGGCAGTGGCGGCCGGAATGATTAGCAGCGATGTGATGATCAGTGCGCCAACAAATTTCATCGCCACACCAATGGTCAATGCGGTTACCAGCATCAGCATCAGTCGGGTGCGTTGAATATTGACGCCGTCAACCTGAGCCAGCTCCGGGCTGATGGTCATCGACAACAGTGCGCGCCACTGCCAGGCCATCACGGCCAGGACGAACAGCACGCCAGCCGCCATCGCCCACAGATCGCTGGGCGTTACCGCCAGCAAATCACCAAACAGATAGGCCATCAAATCCACCCGGACATTCGACATCAGGCTCACCACGACCAGCCCAAGTGAGAGTGCACTGTGTGCCATAATCCCCAGCAGCGTATCAATCGCCAGATGTGGGCGGCGTTCCAGCCAGACCAAACCCAACGCCAGACAGACCGTCACCATGATCACGGCGTAATAGGGATTGACGTTGAGCAGTAAACCAAAGGCGACACCGAGCAGTGAGGCATGCGCCAGCGTATCGCCGAAATAGGACATCTTGCGCCAGACGACAAACGAGCCCAGTGGACCGGCCGCCAGCGCCAGCATCACGCCGCCCAGCCAGCCCGGAAGCAGTAATTCAATCATGATGGACCCGGTCCTTTGCGTAATACGATACGTCCCTGAAGATCGTGACGGTGATTATGATGATGACGATAGATAGCCAGTTCCTGCGCGCCACGCGGTCCAAACATCGCGATAAACTCGGGATGCTGTGACACCGCTTCAGGCGTACCTGAACAGCAAATATGATGGTTAAGACAGAGCACTTCATCCGTTTTTGCCATGACTAAATGCAAATCATGGGAAACCATCAGCACGGCACAATTCAGTTCATGACGCAGCTGATTGATCAGATCGTAAAGCGCCACTTGCCCGTTAACGTCCACGCCCTGAGTCGGTTCATCCAGCACCAGCAACTGAGGCTGACTGAGCAGGGCGCGGGCCAGTAACACGCGCTGGGTTTCGCCGCCCGACAGTTTCTGCAACGGTGATTTCAGCAGGTGTCCGGCCTGAACGCGCTTCAGGGCCGGCAAAATATCCTGATTACGGGCGCCGCGTGACAAACGCATAAACCGCTCGACCGTCACCGGCAGCGTAGGATCGATATGCAGTTTCTGTGGCACGTAACCGATACGCAAGTCCGCACTTCGGCGAACCTGACCGGACGTGGGCGCAAGCAGGCCAAGTACCACCCGAACCAGCGTCGATTTACCCGCGCCGTTAGGACCCAGCAGCGTTAAAATTTTACCAGGATGAAGTTCTAAACTCACGCCAGATAACACCGGGCGATGATCAAAACTAATGGATACGTTCTCAAGTGTGACAAGTGATGGCATAAGATTTACAGGTTGCACAGAATTTCGAATGTTATAATATCACATCTAATCTGTTGATGACGAAGGAATGACGCATTATGTTACATAATAAAAAAGGGGTATTTTTTACCCTGACTGCGATGGCTTTTGCGACCTCTGCTGCCTTACCCGCGCATGCCACTATCGTGGCCTCAATTAAGCCCGTAGGGTTTATCGCCTCGGCCATTGCTGATGGCGTGACGCCCGTGGACGTTTTGCTGCCTGATGGGGCATCCGAACACGATTATGCCTTGCGTCCCTCTGACGTAAAACGCTTACAAAACGCGGAGTTAGTTGTTTGGGTTGGTCCTGAAATGGAAGCTTTCATGACCAAATCGGCCGCAGCACTGCCCGAGAAAAAGAATCTTGAGATAGTGCAAATTTCCGGCGTAAAACCGATGCTGCTCCGCGGTGGTGAAGACGATGATCATCATGACCACGACGATACTGAGCACGATCACGATGCAGAGCATCACCATCATCATGGTGAGTTTAATATGCACTTGTGGATGTCACCAGAGATAGCGAAAAAAACCGCGGTTGCAATCCATGGCAAATTATTGGAACTTATGCCGCAGGATAAAGCCAAACTTGACGCCAACCTGCAGCACTTTGAGGCAGAATTAGCGAACACAGATAAGCGCATTATCTCACAGCTTGCTCCGGTTAAAGATAAAGGGTATTTCGTTTTTCACGACGCTTACACGTACTTTGAAAAACACTACGGTCTCTCGCCCACAGGGCATTTTACCGTTAACCCAGAAATTCAGCCTGGAGCACAGCGCTTACATCAAATTCGAACACAGTTGGTTGAGAAAAAGGCCGTTTGCGTCTTTGCTGAGCCACAATTCAGGCCGGCGGTCATCGATGCTGTTGCCCGTGGAACCCAGGTGCGAAAAGGCACGCTCGATCCACTGGGCACAGACATCAGCTTAGGAAAAGACAGCTATGTGAAATTCCTCTCACAGTTGTCGAGCCAGTATGAGACCTGCCTGAAAGGAGCATAGAGGAATAGTTCAACGTGCAGCAGATAGCCCGCTCTGTCGCCCTCGCATTTAATAATTTGCCGCGCCCCCACCGCGTTATGCTGGGATCGTTAACCGTTGTCACTTTGGCCGTCGCAGTCTGGCGGCCTTACGTCTACCATCCCAGTAACGATGTGACCCCTATCGTCAAAACCATCGAACTGGACAAAAACGAATTTCGGACACTGCTTCCTGAAGCCAGTGAACCCATCGATCAAAGCACCCCTGAACCGGATGAAGAGCTTCCTGCGGATGATGTCGATCAGGATGTTGCAGACAGCGCCGGTACGCATGAATACACGGTTTCTTCTGGTGACACGCTCAGTAGTGCATTGAATCAGTACGGTATCGACATGGGCGATATTAACGCCCTGGCCTCCAGCGATCGTGATCTGCGTAATTTACAGGTCGGTCAGCAGCTTAGCTGGACGTTAAACGACGACGGCGCACTGAACACCTTTACCTGGGAAATTTCGCGTCGGGAAACCCGCACCTATGAGCGCACCGATAACGGTGGCTTTAAAATGCAGTCGCAGATGCAGCAGGGCGAGTGGCGCAATAGCGTGATGCAGGGTGAGGTACACGGCAGCTTTGCCGCCAGTGCCCGCCGTGCCGGCCTGACCAGTGGTGAAGCCAGCAGCGTCATCAAAGCGATGCAGTGGCAAATGGACTTTCGTAAGCTGCGTGCAGGCGATAAGTTTAGCGTGCTGATGTCACGTGAAATGATGGACGGCAAGAGTGCTCAAAGCCAACTGCTGGGTGTGCGTTTACGCAGTGGGGGTAAAGATTACTACGCCTTCCGTGCGGATGACGGCAAGTTCTATGACCGCAGTGGCGCAGGCCTGGCTCGTGGCTTTATGCGTTTCCCGACCGTCAAGCAGTACCGCGTGTCGTCTAATTTTAATCCCCGTCGCCTTAATCCGGTAACGGGACGCATTGCGCCTCATAAAGGCGTCGATTTCGCCTTACCGATCGGTACCCCTGTTCTGGCGGTTGGCGATGGTGAAGTCGTGGTGGCCAAAAATGGCGGCGCAGCCGGTAACTATGTTGCCATTCGGCACGGGCGTCAGTATATGACGCGCTATATGCACCTCAAAAAAGTGCTGGTGAAACCGGGGCAAAAAGTGAAGCGTGGCGATCGTATTGCGATCTCTGGCAACACCGGTCGTTCAACCGGTCCACACCTGCATTTCGAGATCTGGATTAATAACCAGGCTGTGAACCCCTTAACGGCCAAGCTGCCGCGTATGGAAGGGCTGGCGGGTAAAGAACGAACACAGTATCTTGCTCAGGTGAAAGGCTGGCTACCCCAGTTGGGACTGAAGTAAGTTTTTGATAAAGTCGACGGTATTGCCGTCGACTTTTTTTATCTCTGGCGCAGGATGATTGCAAATTTACTCGTCGCCACTATCATTAGCCCGTCATTGATTGAGGCGAGTGCATGGAAACCCGTAAAAAAAATAACAGTGAATTTATTCCCGTTTTTGAACGTTCTTTTTTAAAACCAAAATACTGGGGCAGTTGGCTGGGCATTGGTGCGCTGGCTGGCATTGCGTTAGTACCGGCAAAAATGCGCGATCCGCTTCTGGGGCGGCTGGGTAAATTTGCCGGAAAGCTGGCGAAAGGGGCGCGTCGCCGTGCGCTGATTAATCTCTACTATTGCCTGCCTGAACTCAGTGAATCTCAGCGTGAAGCGATCGTGGATCAGATGTTTGCGACTGCGCCACAGGCCATGGCAATGATGGCGGAACTGGGCATGCGCGATCCGGCTCAGGTGCGAAAGCGCGTTGAGTGGCACGGTCGTGAAATTATCGATCAGATGCTCGCCGAAAAGGAGAACGTGATTTTCCTGGTGCCGCATGGCTGGGCCATCGATATTCCCGCCATGCTGCTGGCGTCAGAAGGGCAAAGCATTGCTGCGATGTTCCATCACCAGAGCGACCCGCTGTTGGATTATGTCTGGAACCGCGCCCGACGCCGCTTTGGTGGACGTATGCATGCGCGCGAAAACGGCATTAAACCCTTTATCAGCTCGATCCGTCAGGGATACTGGGGCTATTATTTGCCTGATCAGGACCACGGCCCTGAACATAGTGAGTTTGTGGATTTCTTTGCGACCTATAAAGCCACGTTGCCTGCCGTTGGCCGGTTGATGAAAGTCTGCCGTGCGCGGGTTATACCGATGTTTCCGGTTTATAATGCCGAAAGCCACAAGCTGGACATTTATGTCCGTCCGCCGATGGACGATTTAGTTGAAGCCGATGACCGTCAGTTGGCTCGCCGGATGAATGAAGAAGTGGAAGTGTTTGTGCGCCCTCATCCGGAACAATATACCTGGATATTAAAGCTGCTTAAAACACGCAAAGCGGGAGACAAAGAACCCTATTCGCGTGACGAGCTGTATCCGCGCAAATAACATGCAGGCCGCATTGCGGCCTGCATGATTTAAAGTGGCGTCACTTTTGCGTGGCGCTTACGTTCGCGCAGAAACATCAGCACCAAACCAAACCACAGTATGCCGCTGATAAAGTTAATCAGGCTAAACCCGATCACCCCGCTGTTAAAATAAAAATGCTTAGCCAGCTCAATGCCCGTGGCCAGCGTCATAATGCTGACCATGCCCAGCATCGCCGCTACGCTGCCTTTGCCCTCATCGCTGGCATACAGCGTCAGGCGATAAAGACCGGCATTGACCATTCCGCCGCCAAACGCATACAAACTGAGTCCCGCCGTAATAAACAGGTAGCTGTGCGCGTTAAGCAGTGTGGCTAACAGGGCAAGGCTCAGGCCCAGCAGTATCGGCCATGCCGCAAACCGGACGGGTTGTTCAATCGGCATCCGGCCTACTAGCTTACTCAACGTCACGTTGCCGGCGATCATCGCCAGAAAAACCGGGAGCTGGAGCAGGGCGTACTGCATACGGGAAAGCCCTTCATCCCGCATTAAAATCACCGGGGACAGCGCAACCCAGGTCAGGATGGGGATAAACACCAGCCCAATAGCGAAAGAGCCAAACATCACCTGACGATCTTTGAGAAGACGGCCGTAGTTGCGTGCCAGCACAGGCAGCGCAACAGACTGGGTGCGATCCCCGGCGGTTTCAGGCATGACGCGCCATAAAACGATAAATGCCACAGCGCTACAGGCGGCGAACAGCCAAAACATACTGCGCCAGCTTCCCACTGTCAGCCAGGCTGCGCCCGCCAGCGGGCCGGCAAGGGGAGCCAGTAAGGCCACGTTTGCCATCAGCGCCATGATGCGCACCGCTAAGGCTTCGTCAAAAGCTTCCTGGATGGCCGCATAACCTACCGCGCCAATAAAACACAGGCTGATGCCCTGGACGAAACGCAGGCTGACAAACTCCTGAATATCACTGACCCAGGTGGTCAGAATGCAGGCGGCAGCGAAAAACAGAATCCCAAACAGCAATACTGGCCTACGGCCATATTTATCTGACAGCGGGCCAAGTAACCACTGCAGCACAACGCCGCCCAGTAAATAGGCTGTGAGAGAGGTGGATACCCATTCTGCGCCTACATCGAATTCGGCAGTCACCAGCAACATGCCGGGTTGAATCATATCGTGAGCAATATAGGTCGCAAATTCGTACAGCACCATCGCCAGCGGAAACAGCATCATGCGACCAGTGAGCTGGCTGATGGGTTGGTAACGGGCCATCCGGCCTCCTTATCAAAAAACAAAAACGCGACTGCAGGGCAGTCGCGTTTCCAATGGTAATACAGGTGAGGCTAAAAAGGCGGAATTAATCGACGCGCAGCACACGACCTGTATTGGTTGTGCCGGTGGCACCCATGACGTCACCCTGGGTTACCACAACCAGATCGCCAGACACCAGGAAGCCCTTGTCGCGCAGCAGATTTACGGCATCATGGGCGTTAGCCACACCTTCATTGTTGCTGTCAAAGAACACCGGTGTGACACCACGGAATAAGGCCGTGATGTTCAGCGTGCGCTCATGACGAGACATGGCGAAGATGGGCAAGCCAGAGGTAATGCGCGAAGTCATCAGGGGCGTACGACCGGATTCCGTCATGGTGATAATCGCGGTTACACCCTGCAGGTGGTTGGCGGTGTACATCGCCGACATAGCGATAGCTTCTTCGATATTGTCAAACTGTACGTCCAGACGGTGTTTGGAGACGTTAACGCTCGGGATTTTTTCTGCACCCAGACAGACTTTTGCCATGGCAGCCACCGTTTCAGCAGGATACTGGCCTGCGGCGGTTTCAGCTGACAGCATTACGGCATCCGTCCCATCCAGCACGGCATTGGCCACATCCATAACTTCTGCACGGGTTGGCATTGGGTTTGTGATCATCGATTCCATCATTTGGGTCGCGGTGATGATGGTACGGTTAAGCTGGCGGGCGCGGCGGATCAGCGCTTTCTGGATACCGACCAGTTCAGGATCGCCAATCTCGACGCCAAGATCACCACGGGCGACCATAACAACGTCTGAGGCCAGAATGATGTCGTCCATGGCTTCCTGAGAGGCAACCGCTTCAGCACGTTCCACCTTGGCGACCATCAGGGCATCACAGCCGGCATCACGCGCCAGACGACGTGCATAGTGCATGTCTTCGCCGCAGCGCGGGAAGGAAACGGCCAGGTAATCAACGTTAATTTTTGCCGCAGTAAGGATGTCTGCTTTGTCTTTCTCGGTCAGCGCTTCGGCCGACAGACCGCCACCCAGTTTGTTAATGCCTTTGTTGTTAGAGAGCGGGCCACCAACGGTGACTTCGGTAAAGACTTTTACGCCCTGAACTTCCAGCACCTTTAACTGTACGCGCCCATCATCCAGCAGCAGGATATCGCCAGGCACCACGTCTTCAGGCAGACCTTTATAGTCGATGCCCACGCGCTCTTTATCGCCTTCACCTTTCCCCATTGACGCATCCAGCAGGAAAGGGTCACCGACGTTCAGGAAGACTTTGCCTTCTTTAAAGGTTGAAACGCGGATTTTAGGCCCTTGCAAGTCGCCAAGAATGGCAACATGCCGCCCCAGTTTTGCCGCAATCTGGCGCACTTTGTCAGCACGCAGTTGGTGATCTTCAGCGGTGCCGTGGGAAAAGTTAAGACGCACGACGTTAGCGCCAGCAGCAATGATTTTTTCGAGGTTATTGTCGCGGTCAGTGGCTGGGCCGAGGGTGGTTACGATCTTGGTTCTTCTTAAACGTCGGGACATAGGGATTCCTTTGGAGGTTGGAACTGAGCTGAATCATTACATTTTAAGGGGTTAACCTATCAGATCATGCTTACCACACAGAGGTATTATTATACATTCGAGTGTGTCAGAACTGTGGCACCGGGCCTTTACGAAGTAAAGTAAAGGCATTTTTCTTAGATACAATACTGAGACTCACCAAGGAAGTCATCCCCCGGACGGCTTTAGCGAAAGCTTAATTGACCAGACGCAAGCCAGGTCGCTTTTTCGCACAGGCTTACGCGCCAGCCAGATGCTGCCCGACCAGCCGGTGAATCAGGAGATATCGTTATCGGCGATAGCGGTTTTGTCGTAGCGCGAGGCCTTCAGGGCTTCTTTAACCCGCTTCAGGTTCTGCCGGAAGGACGGCCCCCGTTCCAGCGTAAATCCGGTAGCCAGCAGATCGATCACGGTGAGTTGAGCCAGTCGCGAGACCATTGGCAGATAGATATCGGTGTCCTCCGGCACATCGACGAGCAGCGCCAGCGTGGCGTTAAGCGCCAGCGGCGAGCCTGCTGACGTCATGGCGATAACGGTAGAACCGTTGGCGCGCGCGAGCTGCGCCAGCTCGACCATATTGCGGGTGCGCCCGGTATGGGAGATCAAAACAAACACCTCGTTGTCGCGACTGTTGATACAGCTCATGCGTTGCATCACCACATCGTCTGACCAGATAACCGGCAGGTTAAACCGCAAAAACTTGTTGAAGGCGTCATGCGCTACCACGGCGGACGCACCTAAACCAAAGAAGGTAATTTTGTCGGTACGCGTTAAATAAACCACGGCCTGTTGCAGGGCGGCCAGATCGAGGCTGTCCCGTACCCGCTGAAGACCGGCCAGGGCGGAATCGAAGATTTTCTCGCTGTAGCGCTCAACGCTGTCATCTTCCTGCACATCCCGGCTCAGCCAGTTAGGTGACTTCACCAGGGCCTGGGCAAGCTGAAGTTTAAAGTCGGGGAAACCCGCCGTGCCCAGGTGTCGGCAAAAGCGGTTTACCGTGGGCTCACTGACCTCGGCTGCCCGAGCCAGCGTGGCAATACTGGAATGTATCGCTTGCTCAGGTGCGGCGAGAATATGGTGTGCCACTTTACGTTCTGACTTACTGAGCACAGTCATCTGCGCACGAATTTTATCCAACATAGTCCTGACCTGCTAAGCATGGCGTATCTGTTAAAATGAATAATTGCTGTTGTTACAGTTAATTAACAGAGAATATACCCTGCCTGACCGACAGGGGCGCAAGGTCTGATAAGTCTGCAGCACTTTTTTTTGCGATAATCAGGCCCACGCTGGATTTTTGCCAGACAATATTTGACACAGAAAAATAGAGGAAAGCGCACGGGTCAACCTACCTCAGATGCTAATTGGGTGCAGAGTTAGCGTGGTGACGCCGCTGGCTGGTTTACCTGGCCTGGGGAAAAAAGTACATTGTGCTGAAAGAACATGACAACGTGGACCCGGTGCTCAGGACGCAACGCCACCGGGACAATCCTGCAACGAGGAGAGGAAAATGGCGGTAACACAAATAGCCCAGGCATGCGATCTGGTAATTTTCGGCGCCAAAGGCGATCTCGCCCGTCGTAAACTATTGCCCTCGCTGTATCAGTTAGAAAAAGCGGGCCAGATTCATGAAGAAACCCGAATCATCGGTGTGGGCCGGGCTGAGTGGGATAAAGCTGAATACACCAAAGTGGTGCGTGAAGCGTTAGAAACCTTCATGAAGGAAAAGATTGATGAAGCGCTCTGGGACAAGCTCAGCAGCCGTCTCGACTTCTGTAATCTTGATGTGAATGATACCTCGCATTTCCCACGTCTGGGTAAGATGCTGGATCAGAAAAACCGTACCACCATCAACTATTTTGCCATGCCGCCAAGCACCTTTGGTGCCATTTGTCAGGGACTGGGCAAAGCGAAGCTGAATGACAAGCCGGCGCGTGTCGTGATGGAGAAGCCGCTGGGCACCTCGCTGGAAACGTCAAAAGAAATTAACGACAGCGTGGGCGAATATTTCGACGAGAGCCAGGTTTTCCGCATCGACCACTATCTGGGCAAAGAAACGGTGCTGAACCTGTTAGCCCTGCGATTTGCCAATGCCATCTTTGTGAATAACTGGGATAACCGCACGATCGATCACGTGCAAATTACCGTGGCCGAAGAAGTCGGTATCGAAGGCCGTTGGGGCTATTTTGATAAAGCCGGGCAGATGCGCGATATGATCCAGAACCATTTGTTACAGGTTCTGACGATGATCGCCATGTCTCCACCGTCCGATCTCAGCGCGGACAGTATTCGCGATGAGAAAGTGAAAGTGCTGCGCTCGTTGCGTCCAATCGATCAAACCAACGTCCGCGAAAAAACGGTGCGCGGTCAGTACACGTCTGGCTTTGTGCAGGGCAAGAAGGTACCAGGCTACCTGGAAGAAGAAGGCGCGAATAAAACCAGCGCTACTGAAACCTTTGTGGCTATCCGCGTGGATATCGATAACTGGCGTTGGGCAGGCGTACCTTTCTACCTGCGTACCGGTAAACGTCTCCCGACAAAGTGTTCAGAAGTTGTGGTGTATTTCAAAAACCCTGAGATGAACCTGTTCAAAGATTCCTACTCTCAGTTACCACAGAATAAACTCACTATTCGTCTGCAGCCTGACGAAGGTGTTGATATCGAGATCCTGAACAAAGTGCCAGGCCTGGATCACAAACATAAACTGCAAACCACCAAGCTGGATCTGAGCTACTCAGAAACCTTCAACCAGTCTCATCTGGCGGATGCCTACGAGCGCCTGTTACTGGAATCCATGCGCGGTATTCAGGCGCTGTTTGTGCGTCGCGATGAAGTGGAAGCTGCCTGGACGTATGTGGATTCGATTATCGATGCATGGGCCGCAGATGGCGATTCATCCAAGCCTTATCAGGCAGGGACGTGGGGGCCGGTTGCTTCCGTCGCCATGATTACCCGTGATGGTCGTTCCTGGAACGAATTTGAATAAATGTCTCAGCCCGCCGCGTGCGGGCTTTTTTTTGCACTCACTCTCAAAAATGAACTGCTGTTTTAAAAATCTCAACCGGCAATAGACGGATAAACCGCGAATCCTGTATGGTAGTAGCGCTGTTAACAGGGCTGACGCTGTGTTTTCTCCGGCGTGCCGCTCCCAATGTTATGCATCAGGGGATGTGATGAAAAACTGGAAAACGAGTGCCGAACAGATTCTGAAAACCGGACCGGTCGTGCCGGTAATTGTGGTTAATAAACTGGAACATGCGGTTCCTATGGCGCAGGCGCTGGTCGCAGGCGGCGTCAAGGTGCTTGAGGTGACGTTACGCACCCCCGTGGCGATGGAGGCACTGCGTGCCATTATCAAACATGTGCCTGACGCCATTGTAGGGGCCGGCACCGTGCTTAACCCTCAACAGCTGCAGGAAGTCACAGACGCGGGTGCTCAGTTTGTGATCAGTCCGGGTATTACTGAGCCGTTGCTCAAGGCTGCGGTGGAAGGCCCGATCCCGCTGATTCCTGGTATTAGCACGGTATCAGAATTAATGACGGGTATGGATTATGGTTTGCGGGAATTCAAATTTTTCCCGGCGGAGGCTAACGGCGGGGTAAAAGCGCTGCAGGCTATCGGCGGGCCTTTCCCTCAGGTCCGTTTCTGTCCGACGGGCGGTATCTCACCAGCGAATTACCGTGACTATCTGGCGCTGAAAAGCGTGCTTTGCATCGGCGGCTCCTGGCTGGTGCCCAACGATGCACTGGAAGCGGGTGACTGGCAACGCATTACCCAACTGGCGCGTGACGCCGTCGCTGGCGCGAAGTAAAGCAAGTCAAAAGTGTGCGGTGAGTCCTGGACTCACCGCAAACGGCATTAACCCTGAACGCTGACTGCTGCCGCGCTGGCGACCGCGCGCGCAACGGCTTCTTCGGTTGTATCAGCACAGGCCAGGGCGACGCCCAAACGGCGCTGGCCCTCGATGTCCGGTTTGCCAAACAGGCGCAACTGTAAACCTGCACCCAGCGCGGCTTCCACATTCACGAACTGCACATTCTGGCTGGTTAACTGCGGCAGGATCACGGCTGACGCAGAAGGGCCGTACTGACGAATGGCACCAATGGGCAGACCAAGAAAAGCACGAACGTGAAGGGCGAACTCAGACAGGTCCTGTGATATCAGCGTCACCATACCGGTATCGTGTGGCCGGGGTGAGACTTCACTGAATACCACGTCATCGCCACAGACAAACAGCTCCACGCCGAACAGTCCATAGCCACCTAAGGCTTTTACCACGGTTTCAGCGATATGCTGAGCACGTTGCAGTGCCAGTTCGCTCATCTGCTGAGGCTGCCAGGATTCGCGGTAATCGCCGTCTTCCTGACGATGACCAATGGGTGCACAAAAATGAATGCCGTCAACGGCACTGATGGTCAGCAACGTGATCTCAAAATCAAACTTCACCACGCCTTCGACGATAACGCGTCCTGCGCCCGCACGGCCACCTTGTTGGGCATAGTCCCAGGCTTTTTCCAGCTGGCTGGCATCCCGGATAAAGCTCTGACCTTTACCTGAAGAGCTCATCACCGGTTTAACGATGCATGGAAACCCTATCTCGGCGGCGGCAGACACAAAATTATCTTTACTGTCGGCAAAACGGTAGCTGGAAGTAGGAAGCGCCAGCTCCTCTGCCGCCAGACGACGAATGCCCTCGCGGTTCATGGTCAGGCGCGCGGCGCGTGCGGTGGGCACCACGTGCTGGCCTTGCTGCTCCAGCTCCAGAAGCTTTTCGGTCGCGATAGCTTCAATTTCGGGCACGACAAAGTGAGGCTTTTCCTGCGCGATAACGGCGGCCAGTGCATCGCCATCCAGCATGTTAATCACATGGCTGCGATGGGCAACATGCATAGCAGGCGCATCGGCATAGCGGTCAACCGCGATCACTTCCACACCCAGACGCTGACATTCCAGCGCAACTTCTTTGCCCAGTTCACCTGAGCCCAACAGCATAACGCGCGTTGCGGCAGGGCGCAGCGCAGTTCCGAGAGTCGTCATAAATCCACCTAAAATCAAAGCAGTCAAAATGCGCGCGCAGTATATACGAAAACGTTTGCGTTCTCACCCCTTCTGCTTTTGAGGCAGGGTTTGCGCTACTTTTCCTGCTCTGACGTTTCCTGACATCTTTTTGGTAATGATGATGTTTCCGAATGGTAAAGGGAGTGAACGATGAATAACTGGCTGCAACAGATTCAATCGCTGCTGGCTAAAAAAAGCAGCGATGGCAAATCCAGCGGTGGATTGAGCGATATGTTGGCTCCGGGGGCACTGGGTGGGCTGGCGGGCATGCTGGTGGCCAGTAAATCATCCCGGAAGTTGTTAACCCGCTATGGCGGCAAAGCATTGATTATCGGCGGCGGTGCAGCAGCAGGGGCTGTACTGTGGAACAAATACAAACAACGGGTGCGGGAAACCCATCAGAATGACCCCGGCTTTGGCGAATGGCAAACGCCTGTGGATCAGCGGGCAGAACGTCTGGTAACCGCTCTGGTCTTTGCCGCCAAAAGTGATGGTCATATCGACGATCGGGAACGCGCAGCGATTGAGCAAAATATCCATCAGGCAGGCTACGGTCAGGATGCCGAAACGCTCATCCAGCAGGCTATGCAGCGACCGCTGGACCCTGAGTGGCTCGCCGCTGATGTCAAAAATGAAGAAGAGGCGCTTGAACTCTATTTTCTGAGCTGTGCCGCCATTGATGTAGACCATTTTATGGAGCGCAGCTATCTATCGGCACTGGGCGATGCGTTAAAAATCCCACAGGATGTCCGTGATGGCATTCAGCAAGATATCCTCCAGCAGAAAGCCAGCTAATCCCGAACAGGGCCGCCACATGGCCCTGAATTAATTAACAATGTTCGTACTTAACTTGGCATCTGATTACATTAGTGCCACGCTTAGTGTTCATTACATTCAGCGGGACGGATGACATGAAAGCACCGAGCGCAAAAAAAATACCTTATGAACTCTCGTTGCATGGCGAGACGCGCGTTGATAATTATTACTGGTTGCGTGATGACAGACGTGAAGACAGCGACGTACTGGACTATTTGCGCGCTGAGAACAATTACGGCCAAAAAATCATGGGCTCACAGCAGC
The DNA here is from genome assembly GCF_024520835.1 of Pantoea sp. Fr+CA_20. NCBI lineage: Bacteria > Pseudomonadati > Pseudomonadota > Gammaproteobacteria > Enterobacterales > Erwiniaceae > Pantoea > Pantoea sp. Fr+CA_20. The sequence goes on along the minus strand of NZ_JALNPN010000002.1, from coordinate 95,440 downwards.
CCTTACAGCATCGTATTCTGCATGAAATTATCGACCGCCTGCCACCGCAGGATCACTCCGTACCTTACGTGAAAAATGGCTATCGCTATCAAAGCCGGTATGAAAGCGGCAATGAATACGCTGCCTATTACCGACAGCCAGCCGCCAGCGAGGAGAGCGAGGCGTGGACGTTGCTGCTGGATGCGAATCAGCGTGCGTCGCACAGTGATTTTTACACCATGGGCGCGCTGCACATCAGCCCGGATAACCGGGTAATGGCGCTGGCAGAAGACTTCCTTTCCCGGCGTCAGTACGGTATCCGCTTTCGCAATCTGGATAACGGCAGTTGGTATCCAGAGGTGCTCAACGATGCGTCCTCCAGCTTCGCGTGGGCCAGCGATTCGCGCACGCTCTATTACGTACGTAAACATCCGCAAACCCTGTTGCCTTACCAGCTCTGGCAACATGAGTTGGGCACGCCGCAGAGCGACGATCGGTTAGTTTACGAAGAAAAAGACGATACCTATCACCTCAGCATCCATAAAACCACATCGAAACAATTCATCCTGGTCGTGCTGTACAGCACCAGCAGCAGTGAAATTCAGCTGATTGATGCCAGTTTCCCGGACGCTATTCCTCAGGTTTTTTTGCCCAGACGGCGCGATCACGAATACAGTCTCGATCATTATGACCATACGTTTTTTATACGCTCGAACCGCGATGGGAAAAACTTCGGCCTGTATCGCAGCCGCTATCTGGAGGAGTCACGTTGGGAAACCGTGATCCCGGCGCGCGACCATATTGTGATGGAAGACTTTCAGCTCTTCCGTGACTGGCTGGTGGTGGAAGAGCGCCAGCGTGGGCTGACCAGCCTGCGGCAAATCAACTGGCAAACGGGAGAAACCAGCGGCATTGCGTTTGACGATCCCACCTATGTCACCTGGCTGGCATACAACCCCACGACCCGCACCAGCAAGCTGCGCTATGGTTATTCGTCAATGACCACGCCCGCCACGTTGTTTGAACTGGATATGGACACGGGTGAACGCCGCATTTTGAAACAGAGTGCGGTAAAAGACTTTAATCCGGATGATTACAAAAGCGAGCACCATTGGATCACCGTCTCTGACGGGACAGAAGTACCGGTCTCGCTGGTGTACAACCGCAAGTATTTCCAGAAGGGGCAAAACCCGATGCTGGTTTACGGTTACGGCGCCTATGGCAGTAGCATGGATGCAGATTTTAGCGTCAGTCGCCTCAGTCTGCTGGATCGCGGTTTTGTCTATGCACTGGTGCATGTGCGAGGCGGCGGGGAGATGGGACAGCAGTGGTATGACGGTGGTCGACTGCTGAATAAAATGAACAGCTTCACCGATTTTATCGATGTGACGAATGCGCTCGTGGCTCGCGGATTCGGTCATTCAGACCGGCTTTACGCGATGGGCGGAAGTGCGGGGGGATTACTGATGGGCGCGATCATTAATCTGGCCCCAACGCTTTATCATGGCGTGGTCGCACAGGTGCCTTTTGTCGATGTGTTAACCACCATGCTGGACGAGTCTATTCCTCTGACGACCGGAGAATATGAGGAGTGGGGGAATCCCAATGAGGCGGAGTACTACCGCTATATCCGGCAATACAGTCCTTATGACAATGTTGAAGCAAAAACCTGTCCCCACCTGCTGGTGACAACCGGATTGCATGATTCACAGGTGCAATACTGGGAACCGGCTAAGTGGGTGGCAAAACTGCGGGAGCATAAAACGGATGACAATCTGCTGCTGCTCTGTACCGACATGGACTCGGGGCACGGCGGCAAGTCCGGTCGATATAAGGCTTATGAAGGCGTAGCCCTTGAGCTCACCTTCATTGTCGCCCTTGCGCAGGGCAGCCTGCCACCGGCAGATCTTACGGAAGCTGACTAAGACACTTCCGCAGCGCCTGCCGCAACGGTGGGCGCAAATCTTTTACGTTATCCAGCATCCATTTCAAATAACCCGGATCTTTACGGGCAATCACGGCCAACGCCTGACCACGATACTTGCCAAATGGCAGCACATCATCACGTTGAGCGGCAGGCTGCGAGCGTTGACACATTTCTTCCGCATTCCAGCCGGAGATCGCCATAATCCTGATGAGCAGGGCGGCCGTCACATAGCAGTCGTAAAGTGCCCGGTGGGCATGTAACTCCGCAGGCGGGGTAACTTCCAGCTTAAGGCTATGGCGCAGCGCCTGATTGCCATATTTGATGCCCGGCCACAGCTGACGTGCCAGCGTCATCGTGCAGATCCACTCGCCGTGCATTTCCGGCAACATCCGGCGATCGAAACTGGCGTTATGTGCCACATAAAAGGCACTGCCGTGATAGCGGGCGACGGCCTCTTCAATCGGCGGTTTGCCGATGACCATGGCTTCCGTAATGCGGTGCACGGCCATGGCCTGGCGACTGATTGGCCGGTCAGGTGACACAAGATCGCTCATTGGATTGACGATCTGGCCGTCAACCACATCGACCGAGGCAACCTCCACCACGCCGCCTTGCAGCCCGCAGGTTTCTGTATCAATTACGCGTAGCATCATTATTTCTGTTTAGGCTCGTAGGGCAGGCGTGACAAGTTGAGAGAGGCCTGACGGTAATGCATTAAACGCTGACGAAACCAGTCGCGCAGGGCTTCTGGTTGTTCATTCGCGACCATTTCAGCCACGACAGGCATGTTATAGCGCTCTTTAAACGCAACGCCTGCCGCCGCCAGATCGACATTAACTTTGTCTTTCTCTTCCTGCGACAGCAAGGCAAGGTTATGACTCATGATGTTCTCCCGATAAACGTGGCCAAACGGAATGTTTTCCTCCGCATAGCGCAAGGTACAGGATAGCATTGCTGGCCTCGACAGTTAAATCGCTGCGGCGTATTCTTGCGCCACGCTCGTGGCCTTAACGACAGCTAACAGGATGATGTGATGAACAAAACAGCGATTTCTCGTGTGGTAATCGGCCTGGTTGCCACTGGTGCCCTGGCTTTTAGCCAGTTCGCGCTAGCCCATGCGCATCTGCAGTCTTCGACGCCTGCAGCCAACGCGGCGGTTTCACCCGCCCCACAGAACATTACGCTGACGTTCACAGAAGATGTGGAAGCCGCATTCAGTGGCGTTGAGGTAACCAATGCACAGCATAAAGCCGTAGGCGAAAAGGCCCGGCTGGATGGCAAGCAGCACAACCGCCTGCTGGTGGATTTTGTCCAACCGCTGGCGCAGGGCAGCTATCAGGTCAACTGGCACGTGCTGTCCGTGGATGGGCACAAGACGCACGGACGTTACGCTTTTACCGTGAAATAAATCTGTGACCCTGTTGTGGCTGGTGCTGCGCGCGCTGCATTTCACGGCGTTGATATTGCTGGTGGGAAGCACCTTTTATACCACGCTGCTGGCGCCTGCTGCGTTTCGGCCATCACTGGCAACCCGTCTGTTTCCCTTGCTGAAGGCAAGCGCCTGGCTGGCGCTGTTAACGGCGCTAGGGATGCTGGCCACGCAAAATGTGCTGATGAGCGGCGACTGGCACAATCTGTCAGACATGTCTGTCTGGTTGGCGGTGTTCTCAACCCGCTGGGGATCGGTATGGCAATGGCAGCTACTGTTTGCGCTGTGCGGCCTGGCCGCGATAATCCTGCGCGGGCGGCTACGTCAGCAGGTCTGGTTGTTGTCTGGCCTGCTGCAGACCGGCTCCCTGGCGCTCACCGGCCATGCCGCAATGCGCGAAGGTATAACCGGACTGCTGCAACAAGGTAACCACGCAGTACATTTAGTCGCCGCCGCCTTCTGGGCGGGCGGGTTAGTGCCGATACTGGTGCTGATGCGAGTGGCACGTAATATTGAATTCCGGACTGATGCCATCCGAACCATGATGCGTTTTTCCCGTTATGGTCACATTGCTGTAGCCTTAACGATCGTCACCGGTGTGATTAACAGCCTGCTGATTGCCGGGTCGCCAGTAGACTGGCATCTCAATGATTATGTTGTACTGTTGTTGTGCAAGGCAGGGCTGGTGTCACTTATGGTGCTGATTGCGCTCTGGAACCGCTACTGGCTGGTCCCGCGCTTTCATGTTGCGGGCCTTGCTGCGCAACGTCTGTTTATTCGTATGACTCAGCTGGAAATTGTGCTGGCATGCGGCGTAGTGGGGTTGGTCAGCGTGTTCGCCACGTTGTCGCCAACCTGATTGATAAGAACCCGATAAAGGTAAGTTATGTTGCTGAAGAGAGCGATCCCCACACTGCTGTTATTAACGCTGGCTGGTCAGGCGCTGGCGGCGCAAATCATCACCGTCAGCCGTTTTGAAATTGGCAAAGACAAATGGCCATTTAATCGTGAAGAGGTGATGTTAACCTGCGAGAAAGACGGATCGCTGTTTGCCATCAATCCCAGTACTCTGATGCAGTATCCGCTCAATGATAAAGCGGATGCCCAGCTCAATGCTAAGCGGGTGACAGCGCAGCCCATCAGTGTGATTCAGGCACCCGATAAAGCACATCCGGGTCAGATGATGAGTCTGCAACCGATTGTTGAACGCGCCCAGGCGCTCTGCACCCAATAAGACTCAGGGCACGGTGACGTGCCCGAATCACCGCAAATTTGTCTTACCGGTCACAAACCTGTCGGGTTTATGGACTGAGCCGCTGCGCTGGCTGGAAAATCTACAGGGTTGTCCTACGCTTTATTAGCAAGGCGAGAGCCTCTATCAATGCCAACTTTTAGCGCACGGCTCCTTGAGAGCCATTTCCCTGGACCGAATACAGGAATCGTGTTCGGTCTTTTTTTATACCATTAATTTTAATTTTCATTAAAATCAATACGTTAATTCTTGTGCTTTCGCTGATTTTTGGTTTTCCTGTTTTAGATAAACAGGTGGGGATTTGGCATAACCTGGCCCTTTAGTCGAACCAATATCGGAGTGCTTTGGGATAAACTTTTAGAACCCGTCGTTCAGTTCTTTGAGCGGCGTCAGGTAACCACCGGTCAAAGAACTGAACGACGGACATAGGCCAAATACTATGCGGAAGCATGATTCATGGCCCGAGGATCATTCAACCTATGATGCCAGATTTGGCAGGAAGGAAATTAAATATAAAAATACATTTGTCGATTAAGAACGAGCTACAAATTTAATAAATCAATAAAAATATACAAAATCAGAGTCTGACTAATACACGTCAATTTATCATGGCTCGTACTCATTCTCGCAACCCTCATGTGAAGCGTATTTTGAGTTAAGCTGATTACCGTTTATTTTAAAGTTATTAGCACTTCAATATGCTTTGTTGCAGCATTATTATGAGCGACTTACGCTTAACTCGCCTCCGGTTACTGAATAGGGCGTTATAAAAATTTAACCGTCTCATCGTTTTTTCTGTCTGCTTTTTATATTTTTCTCAACTGGCTCACTGATTCTTTTCGAAAACTCGCACTCTTTTCCTGACGTACAGTCGCGGATGAATTTCTAAATAATGCTTTATTAATACAATAGTTTATATTTATAAGGGGTGTTTTTGGATAAAGGGTTCTGATGACTCTGATTTATCCAGTCGATGGATGGTTTTTCAGGGATGATTTGATGTTTATTGGCCAATTCTTTGCGCTTTTATAGGGCGTGCTCTGTGAAGACAGCACTGATCGTTCAACTCCAGATTATTTCAATACTGAGTTTAGGTTCACAAGCCATAGTCAAGCACAGGAATTCATCTTTGGAAGGCGTAGATTTAGATACCGTGTAAACACGCTTCAAATTAATTGCACTACCAATAAAAATTGGTAGTGTTCGTCTTTGTCGCCTAAAAATGTGCTTTCGATGATGGGGGTAATTTAAGAAAAAAATAAAAAGCTATTTTTAACAGGTGAATTTTAATGAAATTTTAATTATGACTTTTCAATCCATTCAAATTCAATTATTATTAAGTGTGCTAAAAAAGGAGAGTATTATGAAGGAGTTAAGTGGCGCACGTTGGGTCAATAAATTTCAGGGCAGTGCATCGACTCAAACATTAAGTTACCCATTTAGAACAAATGTTGAGCAATTTTTGTCTGCATTGAAGCTGGCCGGAGCCAGCGTTACCATTGCAGCTACGCTTCGCCCACCAGAAAGAGCTTACCTCATGCATTGGTGTTGGAAAATAAGCCGGAGGATCGTCCACGTTTCCGATGTACCTCCGATGGCTGGTGTAAACATCGAATGGGACCATAAAAACGATGCTAAAAGTTTGCATGAAGCTAACGCTATGGTAGCCGCCTACGGCATGACTGGATTGCATGTAGCTCCAGCATTACGGAGTCGGCATACCGAGGGTAATGCTATTGATATGAACATTTCATGGTCAGGTGATCTAAACATCGTCGACAAAAATAACAGAACTGTCATTATAAAAGCCCCCCCGAGGGATGGAATGAATACAGCGCTTCATCTGGTAGGCAGAAGTTATGGCGTAATTAAATATCATGGTGGTGCCAGAGATAAGCCCCACTGGTCATCGGATGGGAGATAATATGAAAAAAATAATAATGGTGCTAACAACCTTATTAGTCACAGTCAGTTGTTCCTCCGTGCAAGCTGAGCCATTACAAGCTGATGTAAAGGCTTTTCAGGACAACGCTGAGGACTGTCAGCATTTCGCGGGTGAGTGGGACAGCTCTTTATCTAAAAGCCGGAAAAAGGAAATTGAAGCTGGTGTGGACAAATATTGTACACAGGCCCGTGAGCAACAAAAACAGTTAAAGAAGAAATACAGAGGTAACAAGCAGGTGGAAGATATAATTGCTGATTATGATCTCTGATTGAAGCTGGTTTGCAGAATGAAAAGGTCTTACGTAATCATGGCGACATTAAATAAATTTGATGTCGTCTTTTTCTCTTTATGTGCACCCTGACATGCTGATATCAGTATCTAACTTTTACATGCATGTGCATATAACACCTAATATCGAGTTTTTGATGTTCAATAAGAGCCCACTACCTTTCTCCCTCGCATCAGGCTTCTTGCTGCACAGAGAGTAATGTTATCTAAAAAATGCTGGCCTTAAGCAGCGTATCGATCAATTTTCCAGTTAACTCAGCCGATGTGGGCTTCACCGCCTTTATGATGTCGATGACGGCTATTCATGACTGTGTTAATAAGCGCGTTACAGCTCTGGCTAAAGCGGTGTAGCAGACAGGGTGTCATCATTGTGCACTAAAGTACTTTAACCCCAGCCCTGAAGATATAGGGGAACTGCGTTTGCGACAATCTAGCCCTGTTTTCACAGGGTTGGTCAGACAGCACCCGGCCCCCGCAACCGGAGGGCCGAAACGTAACCGGCGCGGTCACGTTTCATTGCCTTGTGCTAAAGGGCGTTACACCTGGAACGCTGCAACCATGCCGCGCAGGGCGTGTGCCTGTTCAGAAAGTGACTGTGATGCCGAGGAGGACTCCTCAACCAGTGCGGCGTTGTTTTGGGTAACGCTGTCCATCTGACTCACGGCGATGCTGACCTGCGAAATCCCCTGCATCTGTTCGGACGAGGCCAGAGAGATCTCATCCATTGCCGTTGCCAGTTCACCCACCATGTTAACAATCTTCAGAATACTTTGACCGGTTCCACTCGCGACTGTCACACCGTCTGCAACCTGTTGAACGGCCTGTTCAATCAGCGTTTTTATTTCCTTGGCGGCGATAGCACTACGCTGGGCCAGATTTCGGACTTCCCCTGCCACTACGGCAAAACCGCGACCCTGCTCTCCGGCCCGCGCGGCTTCAACGGCGGCATTAAGCGCCAGAATATTGGTCTGAAAAGCAATGCCTTCAATGACGCCGGTGATATCACGGATCTTTGTCGCACTGTCTGAAATCTCTTTCATGGTTTCCGACATCCGTTGCATATCTGCCTCACCACGTTGAGCCAGATTGGCTGTCTCGCGCGCTGATGTCGCTGTGTGCTGTGCCCCAGAGGTATTGCTCTTCACTGTCGCGGTTAACTGCTCCATGCTGGCAGCGGTTTCCTGTAAGGCGGCAGCCTGCTCTTCAGTACGGGAAGAGAGTTCGGTATTGCCTTGTGCGATTTCATCGGCGGCCAGCGCGACGTTAGCGGAAGAGCTTTTGATCTCTGAAACCAGGCTGCGGAGCCTGGCCTGCATACCGTCAAGGGAGGCCAACAGGCTTGAAGTATCGTTACGACGCAGTAGCACTGCGGAGGTCAAATCACCGTTGGCAATCGCAGCCGCAATAGACTGGGCCTGAGCAGGCTCGCCCCCTAACTGACGCATCAGCACACGGGTGATAATAAATCCGGTGACGACTGAAAACACGATGGAAAGCAGGCCCAGGATAACCAAAATGAGCGTTGAGGTTCGGGTTGAACGACTGTTATCTTCGACTGATTTACGGCTGTTATTCAACTGAACGGTAGTCATTTCGCTAAGAGAACTGAGAAGTGCACGTTGAGCAGGACGCACCGTTACCATCAGGTAATTTATGGCTTCTTGTGAACGGTTATCCAGACCAAACTGACCGGCCTTTTCCAGACCGGAGAGCACCTGATCTTCATTGACCTGAAGTTTTTCCAGCGCGGCACGCCCGGCGGCCGTGGAGTCCGTACGCATGATGGTTTCAAGGGCTTCACGATTTTTTAAATAAGCCGCTTTTTGCAGTTTCAGCCGCTCCCACTCAGGCTGCATTGATTTGATATCGGTAAGAAGCGCGAGGTTTCTCGCTGCAATAGCCATATCTCTCAGTTCATCTCGCATATCAACGGCGAGTTGATATTTGCGCATCTTAACATTGACCGCATCATCCATACCGGCACTGGCGGAATTAAGGGCTTTGAAAGAAATAACAATACAAATAATAAAAAGCAGAATTAACAGGCCAAAACCTATTGCCAGACGCGTTGAGATTTTCATCTTAGAATTCCTGAAAGTTAAGTTCAGGGTTCTTATCGGCAGAAAATATATAAAAAATTAATAAAAAACGCATATTTTTGAAATAATAAAATCTGTACGTAGGGTGAAAGTTTCTGGGGGAATGGTCATTTAAAAGGACTTATAAATTTAATTAACCAATTGAACGTGGCTGATGATAGGGAGGAGGATAATTTTTACAAAGCTATTATGCAGCACAGCAGTGGATCGCTAAAGATGTGCCACGAGGAAAGAACTGCATTTTCCTTAATTTGAAATAAGTGCCTCCATTTTCCTTATGAGTGGCGTTTTTGTTAAATTAACAGACAAGTTTATCCGATCGCCTGCTACATTAAATTTAACGACATTTTAAAATGTGTTAACGAAACTCTGTCTCAAAAACTAAACTGCGATTCGAACCGGTGATTTTCTTTCACGGGAGTGAAGCACGCTCGCGCCTTGATGAAGACTGCTGATAGCTTTAGTCACTCAACCCGGTGCGTCGTAAATGATAGTTAACCTGGTAATCGTAGGTGTTTCTGTACATCACTGCGTAGTTGATAAATGCGCCCGTATTGCTGTATGAAAGCGAATCGACTCTGAGTAGCAGTGTTTTCTCAGCGATATTCATGAGGTGCGACAGGCGCTTATCTGATAAAACCGGGCTCAAAGATTCGTAATTGCCCTCTAAAACAATGCCACATTCCTGCTCGATATAGTCAAATTTAGATTTTTCCAGATGGGCCAGGGTAAGATCAGGAAATGTTTTAACTGGCATATAACTTTCTTCAAGCATCAGCAGCTTTTCATCAACATATCGTAACCGACGTGAGAAAAAGAGGCGTTCACCGCTGTTTATGCGTAACTGACTGGCTACGGCGGGAGGCGCGGCGATTAATTCAAATGCCAGAACTTTACTAATAACCTCCTTTCCCTGCAGACGTAATACCTCAGCCAGCCCGGTGAGCGAACTGGTTTCATGACAAATATCCTTTCCTGAAACGTAGGTTCCGCTGCCATGTCGTCGCTCCAGCAACCCTTCACTGACCAGCAAATCTACTGCCTTACGTAGGGTCATTCTCGCCACGCCAAATTCTGTGGCGAGCACTTTTTCAGCCGGTATAGCACTACCGACCGCCACATAGGGTGAATTTAACCGGAGACGAAGTTTGTCAGCAATAAATTTATAGATCACTTCTGTACCTCCTGGAATGGGGACATAACCGCCAACATACGTAGCATAACGTTAAGGCGTGCAGGGGTTATAAATAAACTCAATTTTTATTTTTTTAACCGCACGGCAAGATGTCTGGTTATTACCATGAAAATAGACATCATGATTAAAAATAAAACCATGAGGGTGCTCACAAAGTCGCCAGTGACCACGTATGTCAGGTGAGCTATTGCCTTATTTTGACTGCGGTTACATTGACTATAACGATATATTCTTAGAGTCGTTGCGTGAGGAACTAAAATGCTCAGTCAAATACAGCGCTTTGGCGGCGCCATGTTTACCCCAGTATTGTTATTTCCCTTTGTCGGCATCATCGTTGGCCTTTCAATTATGTTACGCAATCCTTTATTTGTAGGGGAAGCACTAACGCATCCAGATAGTTTATTTAATCAAATAGTGTTCATTATTGAAGAAGGCGGCTGGACGGTTTTTAGAAATATGCCGTTAATTTTTGCGGTTGGCTTGCCGGTGGGGTTGGCAAAACAGTCCCAGGGACGTGCCTGCCTGGCCGTTGTCGTCAGTTTTTTAACCTGGAATTACCTGATTAATGCCATGGGCAGCACCTGGGGCGATTTTTTTTCCGTCGATTTTTCCAAAGGCACTGAAGCCGGAAGCGGACTGGCCATGATCGCCGGGATAAAAACGCTGGATACCAGCATCATCGGTGCCATCGTCATCGCCGGTCTGGTGACGGCGCTACACAATCGTTATTTTGATAAACCACTGCCGGTGTTTCTGGGGATCTTTCAGGGCTCATCATTTGTGGTCATTGTTGCCTTCTTAGCGATGATCCCCTGCGCCTGGTTAACGCTGTTTGGCTGGCCCAAAATTCAAATGGGCATTGAGTCGCTTCAACAGTTTTTACGCGATGCGGGCGCTGTTGGCGTGTGGGTTTATACCTTTCTTGAACGCATTCTGATCCCCACCGGACTGCACCATTTTATTTATGGACCTTTTATCTTTGGCCCGGCAGTGGTTGAAGGTGGCATCCAGGTTTACTGGGCCGAGCATCTGCAGGCGTTCAGCCAGAGCACGCAACCCCTCAAACAACTGTTTCCTCAAGGCGGTTTCGCCCTTCATGGCAATGCCAAAGTGTTTGGCGCAGTGGGGATTGCGTTGGCGATCTATTCGACAGCCTCACCGCTTCAGCGGATCAAAGTCGCAGGGTTATTAATTCCGGCCACGTTGACAGCCGTACTGGTCGGCATCACAGAACCCCTGGAGTTTACCTTCCTGTTTATTTCGCCCCTGTTGTTTGCGGTGCACGCTGTGCTGGCCGCCAGCATGGCGACAGCAATGTATATGTGCGGCGTCGTGGGGAATTATGGCGGTGGCTTACTGGACCAGTTTCTGCCGCAAAACTGGATACCCATGTTCCCTAATCATGCTGGCATGGTCCTGACCCAAATAGGCATTGGCCTGGTTTTTACGGGCCTCTACTTTGTGGTTTTTCACCAACTCATCCTGCGGTTGAACCTGAAAACACCTGGTCGTGAGGACAGTGAAGTCAGGCTTTACAACAAAGCCGACTACCGGGCAGCGCGACACGCGTCTGCTTCATCTGGTGGGCAGAACCCGCAACGCGATCAGGCGAGGGGATTTCTGCAAGCATTAGGTGGGGCCAGCAATATAGCCAACATCAACAACTGCGCCACCCGCCTGCGGATAACCCTGGTCGATGAGGCTAAAACGCAAAACGATGCCGCGTTTATGGCGCTGGGGGCGCACGGTGTCGTCCGGCGTGGCAACGGTATTCAGGTCATCGTGGGCTTACAGGTCCCCCAGGTGCGCGAGCAACTTGAAAGCCAAATGAAAGACCAGGCCGAATCTGAAGCAACACCTTCCATGGAGAAACCATTATGAAGACATTCTCAGTTTTAATTGCGGGCGGCGGCAGCACGTTTACGCCGGGTATTGTGCTGATGCTCCTGGCGAACCGGCACCGCTTTCCTTTGCGCCAGCTGAAATTTTACGATAATGACGCCGCCCGTCAGGAAACCATTGCACAGGCCTGTCAGATTATCTTGCAGGAACAGGCACCTGAGATTGCGTTCAGCTACACCACCGATCCGCAGGAAGCATTTAGCGACGTCGATTTTGTTATGGCGCATATTCGGGTCGGTAAATATCCCATGCGTGAGCAAGATGAAAAAATCCCGTTGCGTCATGGTGTGCTGGGCCAGGAAACCTGTGGGCCGGGTGGCATTGCCTATGGGATGCGCTCAATCGGCGGCGTCCTTGAGCTCGTCGATTATATGCAACAGTACTCACCCGACGCCTGGATGCTGAATTATTCTAACCCGGCTGCCATCGTGGCTGAGGCAACGCGGCGCCTGCGACCTGAGGCGAAGATCCTGAACATTTGTGATATGCCGATTGGTATAGAAGGTCGGATGGCAAAAATTGTCGGTCTGCAAGACCGCAAACAAATGCGGGTACGCTACTACGGACTCAATCATTTTGGCTGGTGGACTGCTGTTGAAGATCTGGAGGGAAATGATTTGATGCCACAACTGCGTGAGTACGTGGCGAAACACGGCTATGTGCCGCCTTCAGATGCGTCGTCAGTAGAGCCGAGTTGGAACGACACCTTCGTGAAGGCGCGCGATGTGCAGGCGCTGGACCCACTGACGTTGCCCAATACCTATCTGAAATATTATCTGTTTCCAGATTATGTGGTCGCGCATTCCAATCCTGCACGCACACGCGCTAATGAAGTGATGGAGCATCGTGAAAAGCAGGTATTCAGTGCCTGCAGGGCAATCAGCGATGCAGGTCATTCATCTGCCGGCGAGTTGGAGATAGACGAACATGCTTCCTACATTGTCGATCTGGCGACCGCGATCGCCTTCAATACTCAGGCGCGTATGCTGTTAATTGTGCCTAACCGGGGTGCCATTTCTAACTTAGACCCGGAAGCGATGGTGGAAATTCCCTGTCTGGTCGGTCGTAACGGTGCGGAAGCGCTTCAGGTTGGAGACATTCCTACTTTCCAGAAGGGCTTAATGAGTCAGCAGGTTGCGGTCGAAAAGCTTGTGGTGGAGGCATGGGAAGCGCGTTCCCGGCAAAAGTTATGGCAGGCCATTACCTTGTCTAAAACGGTGCCGAGTGCGACGGTCGCAAACGCGATTCTCGACGATCTTATCGAGGCGAATAAAGCCTTCTGGCCGCCGTTGAGCTAAACCGCCAGCCAGCCTGGGCTTGCGTTCAGGCTGGCTGACTTCAGCGCACACAGGGCAAGCCAACAGAATCGAATGCCGTTATGGATCACCCTGTGGATGGGGCGCGGGAGATACCAATATTCTAACGTGCAGTGAGCGGCGATAGCCGCGCTGTGCGCAGCGCGCAAGGGAGATACCTGCGAGCCATTCATCTTCACCGTAACCCATTCTTGATTTTCAACACGCATCCCGCCACATTACTTCCTCGCATCCTGCCTTTTGTAACGGAGTTGATAATGTCGACGGAAAACCAACTGGCTTTATTGCAGCGTATTGATGAACGCTACCGCGCACTCACCGGACGCGGCCTTTATTGCCCCGATGTGCATGTTGATCGCTACCTGTGGCTGCATGAACATGCACCGTACAGCATTCTGGCCCACAGTAGCGAAGCCGATCCGGTATTTGTTTATGCCAATCGTTGTGCACTGAGCTGCTTCAAATACAGCCTGGAAGAGATGCTGCAATTGCCTTCACGACTGAGTGCCGGACCTTCCGACAGGGAAGCGCGGCAGCGCCTGCTGGACATTGTCAAACGCGACGGCATTGCCATCGGCTACAGCGGGCCGCGGGTAGATAAACAGGGCAAGAGTTTCATCATCTATGAGGGCGAGGTATGGCAGTCAGACAGGGACGCAGAGGCCGGCTGGGGCCAGGCCGCACTGTTCTGGCCCGGTCCCCGTAACGGGATGGCAGACATAACCTGATCGGTCAGGTCATCTCTGCCAGGTGAAGAGGGCGCATTTATACCCTGAAGGCTTCGACCATGCCGCGCAGGGCGTGCGCCTGTTCAGAAAGTGACTGTGAAGCGGACGATGACTCTTCCACCAGGGCGGCGTTATTCTGCGTGACGCTGTCCATCTGGCTGACGGCGACGCTGACCTGAGAAATGCCCTGCATCTGTTCGGAAGAGGCCAGTGAGATTTCATCCATCGCACTGGCCAGATCGCCCACCATGCTGACAATCTTCAGGATGCTGTCACCTGTACCGCTGGCGACTTTCACGCCGCTACCAACCTGTTCCACTGCCTGCTCAATCAGTGATTTTATCTCTTTCGCTGCGGTAGCGCTGCGCTGCGCCAGGGTACGGACTTCGCCCGCCACCACCGCAAAACCGCGGCCATCTTCGCCGGCCCGTGCGGCTTCAACCGCAGCATTGAGCGCCAGAATATTGGTCTGGAAGGCAATTCCTTCGATGACGCCGGTGATATCGCGAATTTTAGACGCGCTCAGCGAAATCTCGTTCATGGTTTCCGACATCCGGTGGACGTCGCTTTCGCCGCTGCGTGCCAGTACGGCGGTCTCGCGAGCCGTAGATGCGGTACTCTGAGCACCGGCGGCATTACTTTTCACTGTGGCGGTAAGCTGTTCCATGCTGGCTGCGGTTTCCTGCAGCGCGGCTGCCTGCTGTTCGGTACGGGAGGAGAGCTCCGTATTACCCTGGGCGATTTCTTCAGCCGCCAGCGCGACATTGCCCGAGGTCTGTTTAATTTCCGATACCAGACCACGAAGTTTGGCCTGCATGGCATCCAGTGAAGCAAGCAGGCTGGTGGAATCATTACGACGGAGCGTGACGCTGGAGGTCAGATCGCCTGCGGCAATCGTGGCCGCCAGCACTTGTGCCTGCGCCGGTTCACCGCCAAGTTGGCGCATCAACACACGGGTTATCATATAGCCGGTGGCCACCGAGAACAGCACGGAAAGCACGGATAAAAACACCAGGGTCAGCGAGGCCCGACTGGTGGCATTACTGTTGACTTCCACCGCATTTCGGCTGTTGTGCATCAGAATGTCGGTGGTTTTATTTAGGGCGTTCAGCATATCGCGTTGCAGCGGACGCAGGGTTTCCATGAGATAACGTGTCGCTTCATCTCGCTCATTCTTCAGTCCCAGTTGCCCGGCGGACTCAAAGGCACCCATCACCGTGGCCTCAAGTTCTTTGATGTGACTCAAGGCAGCTTGTTCTTCAGCAGTGGACTGGCTCTGCATAATGGTTTCAAGCGTTTCACGGTTTTTGGTGAACAGGCTTTTCTGCGCCTCAATGCGTTCCCATTCTGGCTGCATCTCTTTCGTGTCAGAAAGTAAGGCCAGATTTCGCACGGCTATCGCCAAATCCCGCAGCCCGCCGCGCATATCAAGAATAAGCTGGTACTTCCTCATTTTGACATTCACGACCTCATCCATCCCCGTTTTAGCGTTATGCAGCGAGTTAAGGGAGATGGAGGTACAGATAATAAAAAGCAGAATTAACAAACCGAAACCGATTGAAAGACGAGTAGAGATTTTCATGTAGATGTTCCCGATGGATTACCGTTTTGTTCTCTATCGGCACCAGTCTGGAAAAGGATTAACGAAAAAAGCAAAATTTACATAAGTTTCTTTAATATTATTTTTATAAATCAGAAAAATGATCTTAATCAATAAAGAGGGATATTTTTGTTATGGGCAGTATATTCAGGCGGAAGTCAGGAATTTAAGATGGCAGGTTGATGTGTTTAATCGGTTTGAGCGCGGATTTTCGGTGAAAACATAAATTATAATGGTGGTTGCGATTAACCCTGATAGCGCTGATTCAGTGGACATCAGGATCATGCCCGCGACCTGCTATCAGGCTTTAGCCAGTGCCTTAACGCATAACGCCTATCGCACACGGCGATGCCATCCTCTCTCCGCGGAGATGACGCAACATTACCGAACGGATAACACCGCGTGCCGAGATAGCAGGATGCAACCGGGTGCTGTGCCCGCAGAAAGAGAGGATAAACAGCGGCAAGAATATGTGATCAAGGTAACAATCTTGACGCGAATTTTAAGTTTATCAGACACTTCATTACGCCAGTTTCTTCACTATAGCGACTCCATTCACAGCATGGGAAAGCGCAATGAAGAAACCGTTAGCCGTGGCCTGGTTATTTTTGATGATTTCATTTGGGGCAACCGCACAAGGTCTGGTGCACACCAGGATCGATCGCGTTCATGTCGCCGGATTAAAAACCCATAGCAGCATCGCCGATACGCCGGAGTCACCGGATGAACACGTGAGGGAAAGGCAGCACGAGGTGGGTAAAGCCGTGTGAAGTGAATAAAATGGCTCGCACTCGCGAGCCATTGTTCGGTCAGCGTGCAGGCTTAGCTGACAGGAACCTTTTACCCAGATTGATCCCCGGTTTTTCCACGTATTTGAACAGTAAAGATGCCAGTCCATAGGTCAGCGGAATCGACACGGCGCACACGATCAGGAAACGCGTCAGATCATGTTGATACTCGATATCCGTCTGATTAAGCAACAGCGCAATCGCTGGAATCACGATCAGCAGGTGCAGCAAATAAACCGAAAACGAGACGTCACCTAACCATGTACTCAGTCGGTTGTTCAAAAGCTTGCGTGGGATCTGGATCAGTTTCGCCATCAGACTGTTTTCCTGATACTGCCACAGCACGGCCGCCATACCGATAATCATGACGGCTTCCAGCATCACCTGCAGCTTAATGGCACCCAATCCGATAAGAACGCTGACTGCCGGTCCGGCAAGGGCAAACACGATATAAAGCAGGGATTTGCGTCGAACAGCTTCGGCCAGCAGCATACCTGAAATAAACATATTCAGTTTAATCAGAATCATCGATGGCATTTCAAACGCTTCATAGTAGTCGGGCAGCAGGTAACGACCGGCACAGCTCAGCGCCATAATGCTCAGCAGGGCGGTGGCATAACCAAAGCGCATCACCGCCAGCATAATAAAGGGAAACAGCAGATAGAACTGCATTTCCAGCCCAATACTCCAGTCGGGCAGCGTTGTATTGAATCCATAGGCGGGCAGCAAGCCGAACAGGAATGACAGGTGCGTTAGCACGTTCATCAACGACTGATCGGCATAGCGGGAGGATTCTGTCGCGGTGCCGGAATAAAACTGTGCAATGGTATCGCGCATTTCACCAAACCAGGGGCCGTAAATCAGCGCAACGGCCAGCAGCAAATAGTAGAGCGGGGCGATGCGGAAAAAACGACGTAACCAGAATTTCTTGATGGTGTCCGCACTTTGCCAGGGCTCTTTATGCTGGCGTTCTACGTAGTTTTTCGCCATCAGATAACCCGAAAGCAGGATAAACAGATCCACACCAATGCCGGGTGAGGAAATCAGGGTGATATGGCAATGGATAAGCAAACTGATGTGCCCCAGCAGTACCCAAAGAGAAGCAATGCCACGCAACCCCTCCAGCTCCGTGGACCAACCTCGTGTCGCAGACATGGTAAAACCTCGTTAATCAGTTAGTTATACTGGCTCTAAGGCGGTAACTAAGCCTTAACGCTGTTGCCAAGTCCACCCGCAAACAAAAAAGTGAGAGGATTCTGACGCTGTGGTTAATAATTGAACGGCGAGATGATGTGCTCGCTACCGCTGTCTGGTACGTCAAACGGGAACCGAAAACATGAAAAAGAGTGGCAATACGTTGTTGATTACTGGCGGGGGATCGGGCATTGGGCGGGCACTGGCACATCGCTGGCACGACGCCGGAAATCAGGTGATTATCACCGGACGTCGGCAGGAAACCTTAGACGATGCGGCCGCCGGACGAGAGCGCATTGCAACCTGGGTGATGGATGTTACGGATGCAGCCGACGTCAACAACGCCATTCCTCAACTACTGCGCACCTACCCGCACGTGAATGTTTTAGTGAATAATGCCGGTGTGTTCAGCCCCGAAGATATCACTACAGGGCGGGATCTGAGCGAGGTAGCCAGAATGACAGAAACCAATTTTATTGCTCCCATCAGGCTCACGGATGCGCTGATCGATCATCTCAGCGGTCAGCCCGATGCGGCCATCATCAACGTCTCCTCAGGATTGGCTTTTGTGCCTTTTCCGGCGTCACCGACTTACAGTGCGACCAAAGCGGCACTCCATTCCTATACGGCGGCTATTCGGCCGCTATTGCAGGGAAAGGTGGAGGTGATTGAGATTATCCCGCCCCAGGTGCAGACCGAGCTGGCACCCGGACAGTCACAGGATGCCAACAGTATGCCGCTTGATGCGTTTGCCGATGAGGTGATGACGTTATTGCATAGCGGGGCAACGCCTGCGGAAGTCTGCGTGGCGCGCGTGCGCTATTTTCGCGAGGCCGAAGCGAAAGGCCACTTTGATGAGGCTTTGCAAATGCTCGTGAAGTACAGCTAAGAGCACGCGGGCACGATCGGATAACGCGAGTGTCGATGGCGAGCGTTCAGCTGATGTCGTGCAGCCAGTCGGTTAGATCGCGCTCAACGCTTCCGGCTTTAGCCACCTCAGGTGAGAACAGACAATACTGCGTGCCATCTTCAACAAAATCCAACGGGGCGGCCAGCAGGCCACTCTGCAGATCGTCTTTGACGAGCTGCCAGGGTCCTATCGCTACGCCGATACCGGCAACCGCCGCCTGAAGGCTAAAGTAGAAGTGCTCAAAACATTGCAGTGCATTGGTCGGTTCCGCTATTCCCCTTGCCGCCGACCACGCCTGCCAGGCGTTGGATCGGCTGCGGGAAACCAGCAAAGGTGCCTCTTGCTTCAGGCTGCTGCCTTCATCAAACCAGGCTGCGACACGATCGGGTCGGCACACCGGCCCGACTTTTTCCATAAACAGGTGTTCAACATGGCAGGTCGGCGCTTCAGGGAAGTCATTGCGGCGAATGGCAAAGTCGATGCCCTGATTAAAGGAGAATGCGCCGCTGGCCGCCACCAGATGGATTTCATGTTTTCCGAAGCGCGCCTCAAATTCTCCCCAACGCGGAATCAGCCAGCGCATCAGTAACGTGGGTTCGCAGGACAGGACGCGCTGGCGAGTCCCCGCGCGTAACTGGCTTACGCTGCGGGAAATCATGGCAAAGCCATTACTGACCGCATCAGCAAGGTTTCTGCCCGCCTCGGTCAGGTAAACTTTCCGGTTACGCCGTTCGAACAGTGCAATCCCCAAATCCTCTTCAAGCACGCGCACCGCACGGCTGACTGCGCCGGGCGTAAGATGCAGTTCGTCCGCCGCCCGGGCAAAATTCTCAAAGCGCGCCGCCGCCTCAAAACAACGTAAAGCCACTAATGAGGGCATCCGGGTAGCGGTCAACGGTGAGTTTAACTCACCTTTTGGCTCAGAAATCATCGTTATATCCCGCGTTTTTTCACCATTAAGATGAATGAAACCGAAAAGGGGTTGGCCGTTTATATTACCAGGAGGTTATTCACGTGGACTATATCATTCAGGAAGAAATACCGTCTGTAGAAACCTATCGTCAGATCAGAACCCGCGCCGGGCTAAGTGACAAATCGGTCAAGGCGGCCGGGATTGGGCTAAAAAATGGCTTATACAGCATTGTTGTTTATCACCAGGATAGCCCCATTGGTATTGGCCGGGTCATCGGGGACGGAGGATGCTTTTTTGTCATTACGGATATTGCAGTGATCCCGCAGCATCAAAAGAAAGGCGTAGGCGATCGTATTATGCGTGCGCTGATGAATTATATTCAGCGTCACGCACCGCCGTCAGCTTATATCAGTTTAATCGCCAGCCACGGTACGCCCGCTTTTTATGCGCGCTATGGTTTTGAACCGGCACTGCCTCCCGAGCGCGCAGGGATGTTTTTGCGCATCGCCTGATACGCGTGACGTCATAAATGACAATGGGGGACGTCACCGTCCCCGCAGTGTCAGGCCAGTTTAAGGATAATCATTCCCAGTAATAGCAGGGCAAGCCCGGCCCAGCCTGTTCGGTTGAGCCGCTGATCAAACAGAATCCATCCTGCTGCCACGGTCGCGACGAGGCCAAAGCCGCCCCACAGGGCATACGCAATCGACAACTCGATGCCTTTTAACGCTTGAGACAGCGCGCTAAACGCCAGCAGCACGCAGGCCAACGACAGAATCCCATAACCGGGTTTTTTAAAGCCGTTGCTGTACTTAAGTAAAATATTAGCGGCGATCTCCAGCAGTACGGCCAGCGCCAGCCAGGCAAAGTGAATAAGATCAGGCAGGATCATGTTCTGCCTCCTTAACCTCACCGCTGCCGGCTTTAATTAACAGGATGCCGACAACCAGGGTGAACAGCCCGCAGGCTTTCATCAGCGATAAGGTTTCGTCAAACAGCTGCACGCTAAATACGGTGATCAGCATAATGCCAACGCCTTCCCAGAGCGCATAAGCGACACCCAACGCAATGCGCTTAATGGCGAAACTCAGAAAGAGATAAGAACAGGCAATCATCCCCAGCATGATCACATATCCCGTCTGGCTTTGATTCAGGCTGGACCATTTCATGGTTAAGGTGCCAATGATTTCCGTAACAATAGCGAGTGCTAATAATCCCCAGGCGCGCATGGGTTTTCTCCACAAATAAACGTCATGATTTACCGTGATGCGTAACGCAACGGCAGAAAGAGAAATTTGCTGGCAGAGAGGGGGGACTAAAGCGCGCTGCGCCAGTGCTGATCGACGGCGTTAACGCTGAAAGCGGTAAGGGTAAAAAGGGCGGTAAAAAGCGTAATGAACGTCCTGCTCATAATTTAACAATGCATCCACGTTGTTGCTTCTCTTCAGTGGACGGATAAAGCCTCCGGTAATAAACACCACAGCGTTATATCACGTAGTCAGATGAAGAGACAGTCTTTTTGTTCGGATATTTGAAGAATATCAGGTGAATATGACGTTGGTTGAGGCGCGGTTTCGTTCTGGCAGAGAAATAAAAAAGCCGGACAGATGTCCGGCTTGGTGGTGGCACAGAAAACCGTTACGCCGTGCGTTCTGGCGCCGTGCGGACGGGAGCATCCCCTGCAACATAGTAGTCTGCCGTGCTGCGTGGCAGTGGTTCAAGGCCACGAATGCTGTCGGCAATTTTTTCACCGATCATGATGGTGGTCGCATTCAGGTTACCGGTGATAATCAGCGGCATGATAGAGGCATCGACAACGCGTAGCCCCTGCAGTCCGTGAACGCGGCCTTCACTGTCAACGACCGACATCTCATCGTTGCCCATTTTACAGGTGCCGCAAGGATGGTAGGCCGTTTCGCCGTGATTACGCACGAACTCATCCAGCTGTTCATCGGTCTGGCATTCAATACCGGGACTGATTTCGCGACCACGGTATTTATCCAGCGCGGGCTGATTAATGATCTCACGCGTGATACGAATCGCATCGCGGAATTCATGCCAGTCCTGTTCATGAGACATATAGTTGAACAGGATGGCTGGATGGCGACGCGGATCGCGTGATTTCAGGTGCACGTGACCGCGACTCGGTGAACGCATTGAACCCACGTGGCACTGGAAACCATGCGCATCAACCGCGTTCGAGCCATTGTAGTTAATCGCCACCGGCAGGAAGTGGTACTGAATATTTGGCCAGCTAAACTCCTCACGGCTACGAATAAAGCCGCCCGCTTCAAACTGGTTACTTGCTCCCACGCCGGTGCCGTTAAACAGCCACTCCGCACCAATCTTAGGCTGATTCCACCATTTCAAGGCCGGATAAAGCGATACCGGTTCTTTACACTCGTACTGCAGATACATCTCAAGGTGATCCTGCAGATTTTCACCGACGCCTGGCAGGTCGTGTACCACGGGAATATCAAACTGCTTCAGTAGCGCTGAGGCACCGACGCCGGAGCGTTGCAGAATTTGTGGTGAGGCAATGGCACCTGCACACAGCAGGATTTCACGACGTGCGTGAGCCGTGTGCAGCGTATTGCTGTCACCGATTAAATACTCGACGCCAATCGCGCGCTTACCTTCAAACAAAATGCGGTCAGTCGTGGCATGTGTGGTGATTTTCAGGTTAGGGCGGCTTTTCGCCCTGTCTAAATAGCCGCGAGCGGTACTGGAGCGTCGGCCTTCAGGCGTCACAAACCGGTCCATCGGGCCAAAGCCTTCTTGCTGATAACCGTTAAGGTCATCGGTACGCGGATAGCCCGCCTGAACGCCAGCCTGAATCATCGCTTCAAACAGAACGTTATTGCCTTTCTTCGGCGTAGTGACGCTGACCGGACCGTCACCGCCATGGTAATCGTTGGCACCGGTATCGCGCGTTTCTGATTTACGGTAGTAGGGCAGGCAGTCCAGATAGCTCCAGTTCTCCAGCCCAGGCATGTCAGCCCAGTTGTCCAGATCCATGGCGTTACCGCGGATATAGCACATACCGTTGATCAGCGATGAACCGCCCAGGCCTTTGCCTCGGCCACATTCCATCCGGCGGTTGTTCATGTAGGGCTCAGGCTCTGTTTCGTACGCCCAGTTATAGCGTTTTCCCTGTAAAGGGTAAGCCAGGGCTGCAGGCATCTGGGTGCGAAAATCAAAACGGTAGTCAGGGCCGCCCGCTTCCAGCAGTAAGACATTTACGTTGCTGTCTTCGGTGAGTCGGGTAGCCAAAACATTCCCTGCGGATCCGGCTCCGATGATAATGTAATCAAATTCCATTCGTCGTTCCTCAGGTTAGGGGATTAAAATACAGACTGAAAACGCGTCAGTTCCACCTGAACCGACTTGACCTGGGTGTAGCTCTGTAGCGTCATCAGGCCGTTTTCACGTCCCACGCCAGAGTGCTTGTAACCGCCAACCGGCATTTCGGCGGCGGACTCACCCCAGGTGTTAATCCAGCAAATGCCGGCTTCAATCTG
Source organism: Pantoea sp. Fr+CA_20 (assembly GCF_024520835.1). NCBI lineage: Bacteria > Pseudomonadati > Pseudomonadota > Gammaproteobacteria > Enterobacterales > Erwiniaceae > Pantoea > Pantoea sp. Fr+CA_20. The sequence continues at coordinate 72,454 of NZ_JALNPN010000002.1, read as the reverse complement.
ATGGATCACCCGGTGTGCGCGGTTCAGATCCTGCGTCACCAGACCGGCAGCCAGGCCGAACTCGGTGTCATTGGCGCGGCGCACCACTTCGTCTTCAGAGGTGTAACTCAGAATCGACATGACCGGGCCAAAGATTTCTTCACGGACAATCTTCATCTCATCACGGCAGTCGCTGAATACGGTGGGTTCAACCCAGGCACCCTGATCAAAGCCTTCGCCGGTTAAGCGCTTACCGCCGCACAGCAGACGTGCGCCTTCTTCAATGCCAGATGCAATAAAGCGCATGACATTATCACGGTGGCTAAAGCTGACCAGCGGACCAAAGTTAGTGTCAGGATCGCGCAGGTCGCCTGCTTTAATACGTGCAACGCGCTCAAGAATCCTGGCCTCAAAGGCAGACTGCAGCGCGGCAGGCACAAACACCCGCGTACCGTTGGTGCACACCTGGCCAGAACTGTAGAAGTTGGCCATCATGGCAATATCGGCTGCCAGGTCGAGATCGGCATCATCAAAAATAATCAGCGGAGACTTACCGCCCAGCTCCATCGTGACGTCTTTCAGCGTGGAACCTGCCGCGTTCGCCATGACTTTCTTGCCACTGACCACACCGCCGGTGAATGACACCTTATCGATGCCCGGATGTTCGGTCAGCAGTTGGCCGGTGACCGCGCCGGTGCCCGGCAGCACGTTAAACACACCATCTGGCACGCCGGCTTCTGTGTAGATTTCAGCCAGTTTCAGCGCTGTCAGCGGGGTAACTTCGCTGGGTTTAAAGATCATGGCGTTACCCGCCGCCAGCGCTGGCGCAGACTTCCAGAGTGCAATCTGAATCGGGTAATTCCAGGCACCGATGCCTGCGACAACGCCTAGTGGTTCGCGGCGGGTATAAACAAATGAGGTATCACGCAGCGGAATTTGTTGGCCTTCCAGCGCAGGGATCAGCCCAGCGTAATATTCCAGCACGTCGGCACCGGTAACGATGTCAACGCTTACGGTTTCACTGAACGGCTTACCGGTATCAAGCATCTCCAGTTCAGCCAGCTCATCATTGCGCTCGCGCAGGATATCAACCGCACGACGCAGAATGCGTGAACGTTCCATTGCGGTCATGGCCGCCCAGACTTTTTGTCCTTTTCGGGCAGCGGCAACGGCGCGATCGACATCCTCGCGTCCGGCGATCTGAACATCAGCCAGTACCTCACCGTTAACCGGGTTAATGCTCTGGAAGGTTTCACCAGAGGTGGCGGCAACGTAAGTACCATTGATGTAGAGTTGTTGCTCGTTGAATCGGGACATAATTTCTCCTGGTTCCGTTACTCGTGTTCGCCAGCTAACTGCTGACGAATGAATTGGGTGGTCAGTGTCCGGGCGGTAGCCGGATCAAAAGGCTTTCCGCTCAGTGCGGCGCGTAGCCACAGGCCATCTATCATGGCGGCCAGCCCGTGGGCGGCAAGGCGGGCCTTTTCTTTGGGCAACTGGCGGCGAAATTCCACTGCCAGCGCTGAAAACAAGCGCCGGTGGCTGACCCGTTCCAGCCGTCGAAGCTGAGGCTGATGCATGCTGCTTGACCAGAAATCAAGCCAGGCTTTCATTACCGCGCGTTCCACCTGACTTTCGTCAAAATTGCCGTCGACGATAGCGCGCAGCCGGACTTCTGCCGAAGCCTGCGCCAGTGGCGCCAGCCGACGCGCGACCGCTTCACGCAGTTGTCGGGTGACATCGCGCATGGTGGCTTCCAGCAAGCCATTCTTGTCCTTGAAATAATGACTAATGATGCCCGTTGAAACGCCTGCGCGCCGCGCAATCTGGGCAATGGTGGCATCATTAATGCCGACTTCATTGATGGTGCCCAGCGTGGCATCAATCAACTGCCGACGTCGTATTGGCTGCATCCCTACCTTTGGCATGACTTTCACTCCAGCCTGAAACCGAGCCTCTATTTAAACTTTTTTTGATTGGATGTTCAATATAAATAGAAACCTTGTTAGGATGATGTGTCTTAAAAGTTGAGTAAGTGAAGCGGTAAGTGTGGCAGATTTGCTAGTTTTGACCAGAATGTAACAGCAGGAAACGAAGCGTAAAAAAACACATGCCGCCAGGGCGCCGGATTTTTAACCGGATTGATCTCTTGCAGAATTTACAAGCCAACAACCAGAGGTAAACGATGACGAGTCCACCAACTAGTGAAAAAGACAGAATCAATCCTGTAGTGTTTTACACATCGGCAGGATTGATTCTGACGTTTTCACTCATCACCATTCTGTTTAGCAACGAAGCTGCAGGCTGGATTTTAAAGGCAGTTAACTGGGTGTCAGCCGCGTTTGGCTGGTATTACATGCTGGCGGCAACGCTGTACATTGTCTTTGTGGTTTATATGGCGTGTTCGCGCTTCGGCTCGATCAAGCTGGGGCCAGAGCAGTCAAAGCCTGAGTTCAGTGTACTGAGTTGGTCGGCGATGCTGTTCGCCGCCGGTATCGGTATTGACCTGATGTTCTTTTCGGTAGCGGAACCTGTTTCACAGTATATGCAGCCGCCGGAAGGTGCAGGGCAGACCATGGAGGCGGCCCGCCAGGCGATGGTCTGGACGCTGTTCCACTACGGCTTAACCGGCTGGTCAATGTATGCCTTAATGGGCATTGCGCTGGGTTATTTTAGCTACCGTTATAATCTGCCGTTAACCATCCGCTCGGCGCTGTATCCTATCTTTGGAAAGCGCATTAACGGCCCGATTGGACATACCGTGGATATTGCGGCGGTTGTCGGCACGATTTTTGGTATCGCAACCACGCTGGGCATCGGCGTTGTTCAGCTGAATTACGGGCTGAAGGTGTTGTTTGATGTTCCCGAAGGGCTGACCGCCCAGACGGCGCTGATCATTCTGTCGGTGGTTATCGCGACCATCTCTGTCACCTCCGGCGTGGACAAAGGTATCCGTATTCTGTCCGAGCTGAATGTGGCACTGGCCCTTGGCCTGATTCTGTTTGTCCTGTTTGCCGGTGATACCAGCTTCCTGCTTAATGCGCTGGTCCTTAATGTGGGCGACTATATCAACCGCTTTATGGGCATGACGCTGAATACCTTTGCTTTTGATCGGCCAACACAGTGGATGAACAGCTGGACGCTGTTTTTCTGGGCCTGGTGGGTTGCCTGGTCGCCATTCGTTGGCCTGTTCCTGGCGCGTATTTCACGTGGTCGTACCATCCGTGAGTTCGTTCTTGGCACGCTGGTGATTCCTTTTACCTTTACGCTGCTTTGGCTGTCTGTATTCGGTAACGCTGCCCTGTATGAAATTATTCATGGTGACGCGGGCTTTGCCCAGGAAGTGATGACGCACGCAGAGCGCGGTTTCTATAGCCTGCTGGCCCAGTATCCGGCGTTTAAGCTGAGCGCATCGGTGGCAACCATTACCGGTATGTTGTTCTACGTCACCTCGGCGGATTCCGGTTCGCTGGTGTTAGGTAACTTCACCTCAAAACTGAAAGACATCAACAGCGATGCGCCCAACTGGCTGCGTATCTTCTGGTCGGTGGCGATTGGTGTGCTGACGTTGAGTATGTTGATGACCAACGGCATCACCGCGTTGCAAAATGCCACGGTGATTATGGGGCTGCCGTTTAGCTTCGTGATCTTCTTTGTTATGGCGGGATTGTATAAGTCACTCAAGGTAGAGGACTACCGTCGTGCCAGTGCGACACGCGATACTGCGCCTTACCTGGCACATGCGACCGATCGTCTGACCTGGAAAAAACGCCTGTCGCGGCTGATGAACTACCCCGGCTCGCGTTACACCCTGAAGATGATGGAAGAGACCATCTTCCCTGCCATGCAGGAAGTGGCAAAAGAGCTGGAGCTGCGTGGCGCCAGGGTTTCGCTGGATAAGGTGGCGGCTGACGACGAGCATCCGCTGGGTTATCTGGATTTGCGCGTTCAGTTGGGCGACGAGCAGGACTTCCTCTACCAGGTCTGGCCGCAGCAATACTCGGTACCTGGTTTTACCTACCGGGCGCGCAGCGGTAAGTCCACCTATTACCGACTGGAAACCTTCCTGCTGGAAGGCAGTCAGGGCAATGACCTGATGGACTACAGCAAAGAGCAGGTGATTATTGATATCCTCGATCAATATGAACGTCACCTGAACTTTATCCACCTTCATCGCGAGGCACCGGGAAGCAACATTACCTTCCCTAACGCCTGAGTCAGCAGCCCGTAAGCCGAGAGGTTTACGGGCTTTTTTCATAGTCGGAATAGTCCCGACCTAAACCGTCACAAAATCAACTATCTTTAAACACTACAGGACACCGATTACCGTGGTTGACAGGGAGTCGTATGCGAAAAATTCTTAGAACATTTCTGCCGCTTTACACCACTACGTTACTGATGCTGCTGGGATCGGGGTTGCTGACGACCTATGTGTCGCTGCGTCTGGCGCATGAACAGGTTAACGGGGCGGTGATCGGCGCGATTATCGCAGCCTATTACATTGGCCTGGTGATCGGCGGAAAAGTGGGGCACAACCTGATTGCGCGCGTTGGCCATATTCGTGCGTATGTGGCCTGTGCCGGTATTATCACCGCGTCGGTGATAGGGCACGGGCTGACAGACTTTATACCGCTATGGGTTTTTCTGCGTCTGATTATCGGCCTGTGCATGATGTGTCAGTACATGGTGCTGGAAAGCTGGCTCAATGATCAGGCGGAATCTTCACAGCGCGGCCTGATTTTTGGCTTCTATATGGTGGCAACTTACCTTGGGTTGAGTAGTGGCCAGGTGGTGCTGACGCTGCAAAGCGGTTTTGGTATCAATACGTTGTTGATTGTGGCCCTCTGTTTTGCGCTCTGTCTGGTGCCCATCGCCCTGACAACGCGCACCCATGTGCGGCCCATGTCGCCCGCGCCCATGGAGCTGAGCTATTTTATTCGCACGATTCCAAAGTTGCTCAGTACCACCTTGTTAACCGGTATGGTGGTCGGTGCGTTTTATGGCCTTGCACCGGTTTACGCCAGCAGTAAAGGGTTCAGCGATGCCCAAACCGGGATATTCATGAGCCTGACTATTTTCGCCGGGCTGGTTTCACAGTTTCCCCTCAGTTGGCTGTCCGATCGCTACGACCGCCAGCGACTGTTGTTCTATATTTCCGTCGTATTGATGCTGGCCTGTCTGCCGCTGGTTGTATTGCCAAACCTCTCTTTCAACTGGGTGCTGGGCATCGCGTTTGTCGCCAGCATGGTGCAGTTTTCGCTTTATCCTTTACAGGTCGCTCTGGCTAACGATCAGGTGGCTGCCGAGCAGCGCGTGTCACTCACGGCCTGTTTATTGATGGCCTTTGGCATCGGTGCCAGTATCGGTCCTTTGCTGGTGGGGGCATTAATTCAGCCGTTTGGCAGCAACATGCTTTATCTGTTCTTCACCCTGTGTACGCTGCTGATTGCCGCATTGAGCTATATGAAAACGCCGCTTCCGTTGCCGACCACCGAAGTACCGCTGCCCCATGTGGTCTTGCCAGACAGCCTGGCGACATCGCCATTAGGCGCGGCGCTTAACCCTGTGCTGGAAGATGAGGCGATTCAGGCGGCGATGGTGAATAGCGACGAAGAGAACGAGGATGACGATGAGAATAAAGAGGATGATGACGATCGGGGCAGCAAGGATACGCAAAATCAGGAACACGCTAACCGCTGATAAAATCCATACGGCATCCTGATGGCAAGATGAAAATCCTCGACAAGCGGTGCGGCTTTTGCCACGCTGACAGCCGCTACCGCCAAGGAGGATGCCATGTTAGAACTGCGCCCTAACTGTGAACGCTGTGATACCGACTTGCCTGCCGCATCCTACGATGCGCGCATCTGTTCGTTCGAATGTACCTTTTGCGCTCCCTGTGCTGAGCAGCATCTTAAAGGGCTGTGTCCAAACTGTGGCGGGGAATTAGTCCGGCGGCCAATCCGGCCTGCGGCTAAACTGCTGACGCATCCCGCCAAACTGCGCAACGCATAAAGGCTGAACGCGCCGGCGGCGTCCGGCGTGGTCCTGTCCTGTTTAACGCATCTTCCATCACATCACGCGCGATTTAACCGCAATCCTGAGACAAAAACAGGGCACGCAATGTGACAGTGTCACGCTGCGTGCGTGCGCTTAGCGGAACAGCCTGCCATCACGCACCAGCTCGCGCGGGTAGCTGTTTTTAATGCGGCTACCAACACGTTTGGCCAGACCCAGCGGCTGATGTTGATAGGTCACTATCATTTCGTCGAGGGTTGGCGCATTTTCAGGATAGATATCACGACCGCGATACCATTCTTCGGCTTCCGCCTCGCTCAACGCAAACGTCTGCTCAGGGCGCGGTGAGGCCAGCGCGATAACCGCCTCGTGTTGCCAGCGATAGCCTTTTGCAAAGGTCTCTGCCAGCTTCAGGCCAATCCGCGAGAAGCGCACCTTACCTAATAGCGGTGTAACCGCGGTCGGGAACAGCCAAATCTCTTTATCACGCTGCCAGAGCTGCAAACTGTCATCCCATTGAATGGCGACCTTCGCGGCTGCCTGCACAATCTCGCTTTCGAGCTTGCGGCTCAGGTGGCTAAACGGCAGCTTACCGACTTTATAAGTCGGTTCGGGCAAACGCTCGACGGACGCCGTTTTACGTAAGCGGGCGACGAAGAAACCTTCACTGTCAAACAGCTGAGGAAAAACGTGCAGGAAACCCTCAGGCGTGGCTGCCCGCTCCGCACCTGCGAACAATGACTGCAAGGGGGCAATTTCGACGGCATTCGGATAGCGCTCAAGTAGCCCGGCCACCACCTGTTGGTTCTCAATCTGATTCAGCGTACAGGTGGAGTACACCAGCGTACCGCCTGGCTTCAGGGCATGAAACGCGCTGTCAATCAGATCGCGCTGGGTAGCGGCAATATCATGGGTGCTGGCAAGCGACCAGTTTTTCAGGGCATCAGCGTCTTTACGCATGACACCTTCGCCGGAGCAGGGCGCATCCAGCAAGATCGCATCAAACTGCTCCGGTAGCGCAGGTCCAAAGACGCGGGCATCAAAGTGCGTGAGTGCGCTATGGGTGACGCCGCAACGGGTAATATTGGCGTGCAATACTTTGACCCGGCTGGAGGAGAACTCATTGGCAAGGATAACGCCCTGGTTATGCATACAGGCGGCAATCTGGGTGGTTTTTGAGCCGGGTGCCGCGGCCATGTCCATGACGCTCATCGCATCGGGGTGCGCATCAAACAATGCCGTTACCGGCAGCATCGAGCTGGCTTCCTGGATATAGAACAGGCCGCTCAGATGCTCGGCGACGCTGCCCAATGGCAGGCTTTCATCCTCGCGGGTGATCCAGAATCCCTCTTTGCACCAGGGCACGGGCGTTAACTGCCAGCCGTAGTGGGCCGTTTGTGCCAGAAAGTCGCTCACGCTGATCTTTAAGGTGTTAACCCGCAGGCTGCGGCGCAAAGGCTGCAGGCTGATATCCATAAACTGCTGCAGGCTGGTGTCATCGGGCAAACTCTGGCGTATCAGGTCGAGGAAGTCGGCAGGGAAGCGTGAGGCGGAGTCGGACACGGATAGGTTCTCTTTGAGGCAAAGGTGGCAGTGTAGCACGCAGAAAGAAAACGGGCAGCCTGCGCTGCCCGTCTGTCTTAAGGCTGATTCGGGTCCGGAATCGCCGTTCCCCAGTTCCGCCACGCTTTAGGCGGTTCATCCTGCAACAGGAAGTGTTTATCTGCGGTCGCCTGCGGAGCCAGCGGCACCGTTGGCGGCGTAGCAAACTGAATACCACCGCGAATAAACTGCTGGAAGGTGCCGGTTTTCACCACACCACCAATCAGTCCAAAGTCCAGGTTGTAGCCAGAGGCCAGCCAGAACACGGAATTATTACGCACCAGATGTTGGTATTTCTTACTGATGCGCAGGGCGATCTGGACGCGGTCCGCCATATTACCCAGCGAGGTGCCGGTCACCGTACCCACTTCCACCCCGCGGAACAGCACCGGCGTCCCCAGTGACAGGGAACCCGCCTCGGTGGCATCGACATAGATGTTCAGGCCGTTGAGGTAACGTGAGTCGGTAATGGTGCTTTCCTGCAGCTCAAACGTCCGCGCGCCACGGCCTTTACCCGGATCGACGTTAACGTAGGGCTGCAGAATGGTTTCCAGATGATTGACACCCGCAGCTGAAATCTCTGGTGACACGACGGAGAACCGGCTGTCGACGCGGGCGAAACTCTGGACATATTCAGGGTAAAGCACGGCTTTCGCCACCACCTGATTGTTATCATTGCTCAGCGACAGTGACTCAATTTGCCCGACGTTAATCCCCAGGTAGCGAATTGGCATACCGGCGGACAGTTTGCTGGCGTCATAGGTATGTAACGTAATCTGGCTGCCGACCGCACGGGCCGCAGTTTCAGACGGATACAGCACCCGTTTAACGCCTTTATCAACTTTCGCGCCCGTCAGGTTATCAAAGCTGATGGCCCCTTTTAACGCACGGTTCAAAGGTGACGCCTGCACGGTTAAGCCGCTGCCGTTAAGCTGAACACGTGCGCCGCCTTCCGCCCAGAACACACTTTCGCCAGAGACCAGCTTGCGGTATTCCGGTTTGATATGGACTGCAATATCAAACGCATCGGCTCGCGGCGTGACGTTGGTAATTTCACCCACCTGGAATTTGCGATAGAGCACGATGGAGCCAGCCTGCACGTCAGGTAAGCTTTTGGCAGTCAGCATCAGTGTGGTTGACGGGCCATCGCCGGTAATACCTTCTTCTGCGCGTTCGGCATCGGCAAACAGCGGATAAGCCGTTTTAGGTGCGCCTTGCTTACCCGGCTCCAGGCGAATGCCACCGTCAACCCATTCGCGGGCGCTGGCACCCAGCACCTGCATGCCATCCAGACCAAACTTCACGTCAAGACGACTGTTAACAATGAATTTGCTGTCACCATGGACCAGTTGCCGCTGTTCAGGATCGACTGCGACCACAAAGTTAACGCCGTTTTCATCCAGATCCCGCGAAATTACCTGGCCGATTTTCAGGCCGTGTAACATCAGCGGCTGTCCCGCATCAATGCCATAGCTCTCGGGGGCACTCAGCTTAACCATGAGGACATTGGGTTTTTGCAGTAACGTCTTGTTGGGCGCGACCACCGTGAAATGCTGCTGCGGCGCACCGTCGCCCGGCACCAGTTCAAAGGTGTTACCGGTGAGTAAGCTGCTCAGGCTGGTATCGGTAAGGCTGAGTTTAGGACTGCGCATCTCAATGCGGGTGCCTGCGCGCATCAGGCCCACGACCGACGGATCGATCGTCATCTCGCCCGTCACTTTACCGCCATCCTGCAAATTCAGCTTGGTCAGGGTGCCCACTTCTAAGCCCTGGTACATCAGCGGCGTCCGGTTTGCCGAGAGGTTATCCCCGCTGGGAAGATCAAGTGATATCAGCACGCCGCGCTGGCTGTGTGCCAGATCGGGATACAACTGGTAGTTCTGATCGGTTTTCGCGGCTTCAGCACCGTCAGGGGAGTCGAAGGCGATAGCGCCGTTGACCAGTGCCGCCAGGCTTTCAAGCTGGACTTTGGCACCGCTCAGGCTGACGTCAGCGTTCATCCCCGACACATTCCAGAAGCGGCTGTTGGTTTTCACCAGGTTCACGAAGCGACGTTCAATAAGGACGTCAATCGAAACGCCGTTATTTTGACCGTTGATGCTGTAATCATAAACCCGACCTACCGGGATTTTACGGTAATACACCAGCGAGCCGGTATTTAGCGAGCCGAGGTCAGGTGAATGCAGGTGAATCATCAGCTCACCGGTGTTCACGCGGTATTTGGGTTGGGTATCCAGTGCGGTGAAGGTGTCACTTTCTTTACCATCACCTGGCATCATGCCGATGTAGTTACCGCCAACCAGCGCGTCAAGACCGGACACACCCGCCAGCGAGGCTTTCGGCGTGACCAGCCAGAACTGCGTATTTTCACGCAGCGCATCGCGCATATCGCTTTTGATGCTGGCTTTGATCTGAATCTTGCTGTAGTCATCGCTCAGATTGATGCCCTGCACCGTACCGACTTCCACGCCCTGATAGCGAATAGGCGTCCGCCCAGGCACGATGCCATCGGCCGTCTGGAAATTGATAGAAATGGTGGTGCCGCGCTCCTGAAAGCTTGTCCAGAGCAACCAGCCCGCAATCAGCATTGCGATAATGGGCAGAAGCCAAAAAGGCGAAATCTTACGCTTATTGCGCAGCGTAGCATTAGTCGGTGTAGTCGGCGTTTCCTGTTGCATGTGCATCCCAGAGCAGGCGGCTATCCAGCCACTCAACGGCCATAATGGTCAGGACAACAGCAGCGCCAAAGTAAAACGCGGCTGGTCCCATGGTAAAAGCCAGCAGTTGATCACGGTTGACCAACGACATGGTTAGTGAAATGACAAACAGATCCAGCATAGACCAGCGTCCAACCCAGGTAACAAAACGCAACAGGCGAATGCGGGTTTTCATGCCTTGCTCGCAGCGGAAATGGATACTGATCAGCAGCGCCAGCATCACCAGCACTTTGGTAAACGGGACTAAAATACTGGCGATAAATACCACGGCGGCCACGGGAACGTTACCGGAGGCCAGCGAAAGGATACCGGAAAAAATCGTGTCCTCCCGGCGCGAACCATTCAGATACACCACAGAAATCGGCAGCAGATTTGCCGGAATCAACAGCACGATAGAAGCGATCAGTGCGGCCCAGGATTTTTGTAAGCTGTGGCGACGCCGAAAGTCGAGCGGCGTATGACAGCGCGGACAGCGCCCGCGCGCATCAGGAATGTCGGTATAGTGACAGTTGAGGCAGACCTGCAAATCGTCCCGGCGCGTCACCTGAGGCTGTTGTGGGTAAAAATGTTCCCAGAGTTGCTCCATGTTCAGATGGATCAGGGTTATCACGCTCAGCACGGTTAACGCCACATAGGCCACCAGCCCATAGCCCAGTTCAAGATCGGCATAATCCTGCACTTTGATTGAGGCCACGGCAATGCCAATCAAAAAAATATCCAGCATGACCCATTCTTTAAGCTTATCCAGCATCAACAATACCGGACGGAGGTTCATGCCTAAACGCTGACCCAGCGCCAGGTAGCCGATGCCCGCCACCAGGGTGACCGGCGCACCGATAGTACAGAACGCCACCATCGAGGCCGTCAGAACATTGCCCTGCAGCGTCATCTGCACGATGCCTTCCAGCACGCTGGCATTAATGCGCATACCCAGGAGGCGAATGTCGATGAGCGGCATGCTAAAAGCAAAAGGCATCAGCACCAGCATGGTGGCCGCCATCGCCAGTAAACGCGTCATTGACCAGTCACGGCCGCTCACAATCTGCGCGTTGCAGCGGGGGCAGTGCGCTGACTGATGCGATTTCACATCTGGTAAGGAAAAAAGGGTATCGCATTGCGGACAACGCTGATAACGTGCGTGAGGCAATGTCTGGCTGATAGCGTGAATTTTCATCATTAAGTGCAAGTTTCGCTTATTGTCATTAACGCAAAGGGTCAGTAAGACATCGCCTGGGTACCTGTCTTGGGTATCACGCTTCGATCCACAGAATGTTAAGGTTATAGTAACTAACGCTATGATTCACCTTATGGCTATGGATTTTTAGTGCTTATTTTTAACAAGCGGAGTGGTTAGCCGCTCGGATGTCACTAGTAACGGTTGAATAATGAACAAAACTGCCTTTTACGCCGATTTAGATCGCGATATGCGCGCCTTACTGGCGGGAGAAACGGCGTTCCTCGCCGCGATGGGTAATTTTAGCGCGCTGTTGTATGAACGTCTTGAAGGCGTGAACTGGGCAGGCTTCTACCTGCTGACGGAAGCGGACACGCTGGTACTTGGCCCGTTCCAGGGTAAGATTGCCTGCGTCCGCATTCCGGTGGGTAAAGGAGTTTGTGGTACGGCACTGGCGCAGGAACAGGTTCAGCGTGTTGATGATGTCCATGCTTTCCCCGGACACATCGCCTGCGATGCGGCCAGTAATGCAGAAATTGTGATTCCTCTGAAAATAAACGGTCAGGTTGTCGGCGTTCTGGACATCGACAGCGTGGAATACAATCGCTTTGATAGTGAAGATGAAAAAGGGCTGGTCGCCTTGACTAACGGGCTTTGCGACGTGCTCGCGAACAGTGACTTAGAAAAATATTTGCAACTGACGCGCAGCTAATCGACTGGATTGCATGGCATTTGGCGATGTTGTCATTATAATGTCGCCTGTTCATGCCTGCTCTGGTCGGCAAACCCGTAGTAATCAGGAAATTTCATGGAAAATCAACCTAAGTTGAATAGCAGTAAAGAAGTCATTAGCTTTCTGGCGGAGCGCTTTCCGCACTGCTTTAGCGCTGAAGGTGAAGCGCGTCCGCTCAAAATCGGTATCTTTCAGGATCTGGTAGAGCGCGTTCAGGGCGAAATGAACCTGAGCAAAACGCAGTTGCGTTCGGCCCTGCGCCTTTATACCTCCAGCTGGCGTTATCTCTACGGTATCAAAGCGGGCGCAACCCGCGTGGATCTCGATGGAAACCCATGTGGTGTGCTCGATGAGCAGCACGTGGAGCATGCCCGCAAGCAGCTTGAAGATGCGAAAGCGCGTGTTCAGGCACAACGCGACCAGCAGCGAGCCGCGCGTCGTGAAGCCGGTGAAGGCGAAGAAGGTGCATCTGCACCACGTCGCCCACGTAAACCTGCTCCGCGTAAACCGGCAGAAGGTGAGGCCGCGCGTAAGCCGCGTCCACAGTCTGCTGAGCGTCCTACTGCATCACAGAATCGCAAACCGGCACCACGCCCGGAGCAGCAGGCTAAACCCATCACTGATACCTCAACTTTGCAACCCGGCCAGAGTATTAAAGTTAAAGCAGGCAAAAGTGCGATGGACGCGACCGTTCTGGAAGTATCAAAAGACGGCGTCCGGGTGCAGCTCGCTTCCGGCATGGCAATGATTGTGCGCGCAGAACATTTGCAGTTCTGAAACGGAGGCTGACCCCGGCATGAACACCCTTTTAAAAGTTGGATTGATCGCGGGCCTGCTGTTGTCAGGCCCTTCCTTTGCGGCCGAGAACATCACGCGTGCCGATCAAATTCCTCAATTGCACGAGGACCCGCAGGATCCGACGGTGAGCGAGCGTGTGACCTCGCGGTTTACCCGTTCTCACTACCGCCAGTTCGATCTTGACGGTACGTTTTCCGCTAAGATTTTTGATCGCTACCTGAATATGCTCGACTACAGCCACAACGTATTGTTGGCGTCGGATGTCGCGCAGTTTGCCAGCAAGAAAGCCCAACTGGGTGATGAGCTGCGTAGCGGTAAACTGGATATTTTCTACGATCTTTATAATCTGGCGCAGAAACGCCGCTTTGAGCGCTATCAGTATGCGCTCACGGTGCTGGCTCGCCCGATGAACTTTTCCGGCAATGACACGATCGATATTGACCGTGCTAAAGCTCCGTGGCCGAAAGATCAGAGCGAGTTAAATGCGCTGTGGGACGCCAAGGTCAAATACGATGAGCTGAGCCTTAAACTCGCCGGGAAAGACGAAAAAGAAATTCGTGAAGTGCTGACCAAACGCTATAACTTTGCGATACGCCGTCTGGCGCAGAGCAACAGTGAAGATGTGTTCCAGCTGGCCATGAATTCGTTTGCTCACGAAATCGATCCGCACACCAACTATCTCTCGCCGCGTAATACCGAGCAGTTCAATACTGAAATGAGTCTGTCGCTCGAAGGTATTGGTGCCGTGTTGCAGATGGATGATGACTATACCGTTATCAACTCGATGGTGGCAGGCGGTCCGGCGGCGAAAAGCAAAGCCATTACCGTTGGCGACCGGATTGTCGGCGTCGGTGAACCGGGCAAGCCAATGGAAGACGTGATTGGCTGGCGTCTGGATGATGTGGTCGCCAAAATTAAAGGGCCGAAAGGCAGCAAGGTTCGCCTTGAGGTTCTGCCTGCAGGCAAAGGCACCAAGACCCGCATTGTGACGTTAACGCGTGAGAAAATCCGTCTGGAAGATCGCGCCGTTAAAATGAGCGTTCATAACGTCGGTAAACAGAAAGTCGGCGTGCTGGACATTCCGGGCTTCTACGTTGGCCTGACCGATGACGTTAAGGTCCAGCTGCAGAAACTGCAGAAGCAGAATGTGGACAGCATTGTTATTGACCTGCGTACCAACGGCGGCGGTGCGCTGACCGAAGCGGTTTCGCTTTCCGGCCTGTTTATACCCAGCGGCCCGGTTGTGCAGGTGCGTGATAACAACGGCCACGTGCGCCAGGACAGCGACAACGACGGCATTGTTTACTATAAAGGCCCGCTGGTGGTGCTGGTTGATCGCTTCAGTGCTTCAGCATCAGAAATCTTCGCGGCTGCCATGCAGGATTATGGACGTGCGCTGATTGTTGGCGAGCCGACCTTTGGTAAAGGTACCGTTCAGCAGTATCGTTCTCTGAACCGGATTTACGATCAGATGCTGCGCCCGGAATGGCCGGCACTGGGTTCGGTGCAGTACACGATTCAGAAGTTCTATCGCATCAACGGTGGCAGTACTCAGCGCAAAGGCGTTACGCCTGACCTGCTGATGCCGACCGGCGTAGAAGCGGCAGAAACGGGCGAGAAGTTCGAAGATAACGCGTTACCGTGGGACAGCATTACGGCCGCCACGTACACCAGGACCGGTGATGTCAAAGCGCTGGCACCGCAGCTGACCAAAGAACACGACGAACGTATCGCTAAAGATCGCGAGTTCCAGTACATCATGAAGGACATCGCTCGCTTTAATGCCATGAAAGACAAACGCAATATCGTGTCACTCAATCTTGCCCAGCGTGAGAAAGAGAATCATGAAGAAGATGCACTGCGTCTGGAACGGATTAATGCGCGCTATCAGGCTGAAGGTAAAAAGCCGCTGAAAAGCCTGGATGATTTACCGAAGGACTATAAAGAGCCCGATCCTTATCTGGATGAAACGGTCAAAATTGCCAATGATCTGGCGCAACTGGAGAAGTCATTACCCGACGCTCCCGCGGCAAAGACCAACTAACGGCATCAGATTGACGAAAAGCACCGCTCAGCGCGGTGCTTTTTTTTATCATTAATTTGGCAGTGATTAGCGCAGTTAATGTGTTCTTCCGGGCGGTTTTCGGCAGGTTACGCGGAAGGTTGTGTCATATTGTAAAGTTATGTCTTTTTAGGCACTTAAACGTTAAGGTCGCTTGAAAACCCGCGTAATGCTCATAGGATATGTATCCGCGCATGAGCGCATGAACTACTGAGGAAGATTAACCGTTATGATGCGTATTGCTCTTTTCCTGCTGACCAACCTGGCTGTGATGTTGGTATTCGGGCTGATTCTCAGCCTGACAGGAATTCAGTCAAGCAGTGTTCAGGGCCTGATGATAATGGCAGGTCTGTTTGGCTTCGGCGGTGCGTTTGTCTCACTGCTGATGTCGAAGTGGATGGCGCTCCGTTCGGTCGGTGGTGAAGTGATTGAACAACCACGCAATGAAACCGAGCGTTGGTTACTTGAGACCATTGGCCGCCAGGCACAGCAAGTGGGCATCGCGATGCCACAGGTCGCTATTTACCACGCGCCGGATATCAATGCGTTTGCAACCGGTGCGCGACGTAATGCTTCCCTCGTCGCCGTTTCTACCGGCCTGCTGCAAAACATGAGCCGGGATGAGGCGGAGGCCGTGCTGGCGCATGAAGTTGCGCACATTGCGAACGGCGACATGATTACCATGACGCTGATTCAGGGTGTGGTGAACACCTTTGTTATCTTTGTGTCGCGCATCCTGGCACAGATTGCGGCCGGTTTTATGTCCGGCAACCGTGATGGTGAAGAAAGCAGCAACGGTAATCCGCTGGTGTACTTTGCCGTTTCCATGGTGCTTGAGCTGGTGTTTGGTATCCTTGCCAGCATTATTACCATGTGGTTTTCACGCCATCGTGAATTCCATGCCGATGCCGGTTCGGCCAAACTGGTTGGGCGCGAGAAGATGATTGCGGCTTTGCAGCGTCTGAAAACCAGCTATGAGCCACAGGAACCCAGCAGCATGATGGCGTTTTGTATCAACGGTAAAGGAAAGTCATTTAGCGAACTCTTTATGTCCCATCCGCCGTTAGACAAACGTATCGAAGCGCTGCGTAGCGGCGAATATCTGAAGTAAACCCCGATAAAAAGGCGACTGCTCAGTCGCCTTTTTTGTCGCCGGACTCAGGACGCTTTCATCCTTGACAGGCTGAGCAGGGCGGCGACGGTAGAGAATCCCCCGGCTAGTAACAGCGAGGCGTGGGTTCCGCCATTTCCCATTAGATTGAACAGCAACGCAACCAGCGCTGCACCACTGCTTTGCCCCAGTAAACGTGCCGTTCCTAGCATACCGCTGGCACCGCCGCTGCGGTTGCGCGGGGCTGCGGTGACGATGGTGTGGTTATTGGGTGACTGAAACAGGCCAAAGCCTGCACCGCACAGCATCATGCGCCAGATAATATCACTATCCTCAGGTTGGGCTGGCATCCGGGCGAGCAGGAACAGCCCGACAGCAAACAGAGCCAGACCAATCCCGCCCAGTAAACCGGCATGCACCCGCTCAATCAGGCGGCCAGCCACCGGCGAAAGCAGCATGGTAGCCAGCGGCCAGGGCGTCAACAGCAAGCCCGTAGCAACTTCATCACGACCCAGTACGCTTTGCAGATAGAAAGGCAGTGAGACCATGGCCAGCATCTGGGCGCAGAAAGAGCACACTGATGTGCAGATAGACAGGGCGAAAATGGGAATACGCAATAAATCGACCGGCAGTAACGGCACCGCCATCGATAACTGGCGACGAATAAAGAAATAACCCACCAGGATGACCACCACCACTTCACTGGCTATCAGCCAGTGCGATTGTCCCTGTGCAAAGCCGCCCAGCGCAGAAATCAACAGGCCGAAAAAAAGCGCATTCATCACGGCACTGATGACATCAAACTTCTGTGTTTTTGCCCGCTGTGGGTTATCCGGCAGGTAGCGTAACGCCAGCCACAGTGTCACCGCACCGAGCGGCAGGTTAACCAGGAATAACCAGCGCCAGCTGGCGAACGAGAGAATGGCCGCCGCAACTGTAGGCCCGGCGGCGGTTGAGATCGCGACCAGCAGTGCGTTAATGGCGATCCCGCGTCCCAGATAGCGGGGTGGGTAGATAATGCGTATCAGGGCCGTATTCACGCTCATTATCGCGGCACCGCCCAGCCCCTGCATGACGCGCGCAACGGTCAGCATCGTCAGGGAGGACGACAGGGCGCAGAATACGGAGGTCGCGACAAACACCACCAGGCCGAACTGATACACGCGACGGTAGCCGACGATATCACCCAGAAATGACAATGACAGCAGCGAAGAAACAATGGCGATCTGATAGGCGTTAATCACCCACACCGACTGGGCCGGACTGGCCTGCAGTTCACGTGAAATGGTGGGAAGCGCCACGTTGGCAATCGAACCGTCTAACACCGCCATGATGAGGCCAATGGCGATCGTCAGAATGGCCCAGTACCGTTGTGGCACAGCAAGTCCGCCGTCTGAAGAAGAGAGTGACATAGAGGCTAATATTAAAGGGGGTGAATATCATGATCCTAATCAATTACCGGACAAAATGCATCGCGCCGGGCCGAAAAATATATTTTGCAGATGTTACAGGCGTTGAAAGATTGCTGGGGCAATGTCGGCCCATCTATACTGCAACCTCGTTCCGTTTTTTTTGAAACACGTATTCAAGGTGGCACATGGTTCCTGATGAAAAGGACAAACAGCCTGATTCGGTCTCGTCGGTGCAAAAGGTGTTTGGCATTTTGCAGGCATTAAGTGACGCGCGCGAGCATGGGATTACCGAACTGGCTCAACGGCTGATGATGTCGAAAAGCACCGTTTACCGTTTCCTGCAAACCATGAAGTCACTGGGCTATGTGGCCCAGGAAGGGGAAAGTGAGAAATACTCGCTGACGCTAAAACTGTTTGAGGTGGGATCGAAAGCGCTGCAGAACATCGATTTGATTCGCAGTGCCGATGTGCAGATGCGGGAATTGTCCCGCCTGACCAAAGAAACGATTCATCTGGGCGCGCTGGATGACGAGAGCATCGTCTATGTTCACAAGATCGATTCGTTGTATAACCTGCGCATGTCGTCGCGTATCGGTCGCCGTAATCCGCTGCACTCTACTGCGCTGGGTAAGGTGTTATTAGCATGGCGCAGCCGTGATGACGTCAACGAGATTCTGCAGCGCATGACGTTTAGCATTCATACCGCCAATACGCTTTCTGACGCGGGTGCGCTGCTGGAGGCGCTGAGTCAGGTGAAGCAGCAGGGTTATGGTGAGGATAACGAAGAGCAGGAAGAGGGCGTGCGCTGTATCGCCGTGCCCATTTTTGATCGCTTTGGCGTGGCCGTCGCCGGGTTGAGTATCTCTTTTCCCACCATTCGCTTCTCAGAGTCGAATAAGCAGACTTATGTCACGATGCTGCAAGACGCGGGACGACGTCTTTCCGCCGAGCTGGGTTATCACGATTACACGTTTTCGTAAAAAAAAGCGGGCCAGTTGGCCCGCTTCAGTGTGATCAGTTATCAACCACTTCACTACTTTTCTTCAACAGCGGGCAGTCGGTCACGCCCACTACGCCGCTGTCCGTGTGCAGATACTGTGCCGTGATCATGCCCCGTGCGGTAAGGTAGTTACACTTAAGTCCCAGTCCCGCCGCATTCTTATTACTGCCAGCAAGAATGCCATAGCCGGTAAACAGCATCGCCAGCCAGATAATCCCCACAACAACAATCGCCCGAATAAACAGTTTCATTGTATCTCCTTATGATACCTAACGCAGCGTTCCAGTGACTGCTGCCTGACATGATGTACCGCAGCAGCATGCCTCGCTTTGACGCGGGAAGCGATCAGAGATAACTGAAATGAGCAGAATGATGCCCATCCCTTACTCCGCCATTATCTTTTACTGCGCCGCAGGGTAGAATAGACGGTCGCACCTTTTATAGTGGTTTCACCTGGTATCTTGAGGCAGTTATGAATGAGTTAGCCGCTAATGCGGGTCCTGTGGTCAGCTATGGCGTGATGGGGATAATGCTGATTGTGGCATTGATCCTGTGGTTCTACGTTAACCGCGCCAGCGTTCGGGCAAATGAACAGATTGCGTTGCTGGCGTCGCTGCTGGAAGAGCAAAAGAAACAAAACGCCCTGCTGAAGCGTTTGATCGAGAAGCAAAGTGGTACGTCAGAGCAAAAAACTGACGCGCAGCCGGAAAATGGCGATTTTATTCGCCTCATTCCGGAACGTTAACGCCTGCATGGAGGCCGGATGGCCTGGAAGAATCCCTGGTTTGACAGCAGTAAAGCCCATCACACACCGGCGGGTTTTCGCAACCCCGAACCTGACACACGCCAGCAGGGTGACCTGAAGCGCTGGCGTAAGGAACGTAAAGCCCAGGGATTACCCCATCCGCCTCAGCGGGGTTATGACGACTTTATTGCGAAGTGGTGGCAACCTGCCGACCTGAGCGGTGAGGATGACCGGCTCTGGTGGCTGGGCCATGCTGCGCTGCTGTTGCGGCTGAATCAACGCTATATATTAATCGATCCCGCGCTTTCCCCGCGGGCCTCGCCTCTGCCGTTTATCGGGCCAGAACGGAAAACGCCGTCCCCGCTGACCATCAGTCAGTTGCCTCGTCTGGATTACGTGCTGATCTCCCATAATCATTACGATCATCTGGATAAGCCAACCATCAAGCAGATCGTACGCCATTTTCCTGAGGCTGTTTTTCTGGTGCCCTTGGGTCTGGCGGACTGGTGTAAACGTCGTGGGGTTAAACAGGTGCACGCGCTGGACTGGTGGCAACACAAGGCGATGGGTGGGATTCAGTTTGATGCGGTACCGGCCCGCCACTGGAGTATGCGCACCTTTACCGATCGCAACCGATCTCTCTGGTGCGGTTGGGTCATTAAAACCGACTCAGTGCGCTTTTGGTTCTCGGGTGACAGTGGCTACACGGAAAATCTTCATGCCATTGCAGAACGTCACGGCCCGTTCAATCTGGCCGCGCTGCCCGTCGGGGCCTATGAACCCCGCTGGTTTATGGGGGCACAACATATGGACCCTCAACAGGCGGTGGCGTTGTGGCGGGCAATCGGCCAGCCTCTTACTGTCCCAATCCATTGGGGGGTTTTTGAACTGGCCGATGAATCGCTGGATGCGCCTCCGGCGGAATTGCAGCGTGTTTTAACGCAAAGCGGTGAAGCGAGCAGGCACTTTACGCCATGGCAGATTGGCGAGAGCCGCAGCCTGACATATATCAACCCGATTAATCCGTCGTGATAACATTCTCGTCAGACGCCGCTGCGTGTTGACTGGAATCCATTTTAATATCCTACATGGCGCAGGCCTAATTCAAAAAACGCCTGCGCGCAAGCTATAAATGATTGCGTTCACGCTCAACTTATGATTTTGCTAAAAATAATATTTATATGTGTACGGAATAAGTTTTGTTGTACAAGCTTGCCGCAATAGATTACTCACGCTTCACTTATCTGCTCCTTTATTTGGTGCAATATTGCCATATTAGTGCAATGTTATTTTTTTAATGTTATCCATCGCGAGTGAGGTGGGTAAGGGAGTCAGATATCATCCTGTCCGGGCAGGAAAGCATTATTTTATAGTGATGTCAGGGCTATTACTGGCGTTCGCTATCCAGGGTTTTGTACCAGGAAGTACATTCTCTGGGAGCCACTTTGCAATTATGCAAAAAGCGCCGGTCAGGAATATAAAAATGGCTTGCCATTATTTAGCGGATATGTGATAACAATTCGTGGGTTAAACGAGGTACAGTTCTGTTTATGTATGGCATCTTCAGTAAAGAAGTTACGAGTAAAGACGTTGACGTTGAATACCGCTTCCTTGCCGAACTTTAATCAGTGCCTCATTCAGTAATGTCTCTGTTTTATCTGTAGGTTAGCCTCCGGGCAAAATAAACACTTTAAGGAATTAGTAAAATGGCAAAGATTAAAGGTCAGGTTAAGTGGTTCAACGAGTCTAAAGGCTTCGGTTTTATCACTCCAGCTGACGGTAGCAAAGATGTGTTCGTACACTTCTCTGCTATTCAGGGCAACGGTTTCAAAACACTGGCTGAAGGCCAGAACGTAGAGTTCGAAATTCAGGACGGCCAGAAAGGTCCAGCAGCAGTTAACGTTACTGCTATCTGATTTCGCCTCAGACGGGTGCCAGGCACCACAGTCTCAGATATTAAAGCCTTGGCCATCTGGCCGAGGCTTTTTTTACGCTTTCGATATTGTTTCCCGTCGAGTACACTTCTGCGCGTCGATTTCTGCCGGAGCGCCTGATGTCTTTGATTTGCCCACTTTGTCACTTTCCCCTGAGCCTTACCGAACGCAGCTGGCGCTGTGAGAATCGTCACCAGTTCGACCAGGCGAAAGAGGGCTATGTCAATTTGCTGCCCGTTCAACATAAAGGCTCGCGTGAGCCGGGCGACAGTGCTGACATGATGCAGGCGCGGCGTGAGTTTCTCCAGGCCGGTTATTACCAGCCGTTGCGGGATCGGGTGGTGAGCGTGCTTGATCAGCACCTGCAGCAACCGGCTGCGCAGATTCTGGACATCGGCTGCGGGGAAGGTTACTACACGGGCGCATTCGCCGACAGTCTCGCCCCTGAAGGGCAGGTATACGGTCTGGATGTGGCGAAAATGGCGATTCGACTGGCGGCTAAGCGCTATCCGCAGGTGTTATTCTGTGTGGCCTCAAGCCAGCGCCTGCCGTTTAGTGACAACATGTTGGATGCGGTGGTACGTATCTATGCGCCCTGCAACGAGGCGGAACTGAGCCGCGTCATCAAACCGGGTGGTCTGCTGCTAACGGTTACGCCGGGGCCTCATCATCTTGAGCAGTTCAAGGCGCTGATTTATCGCGAAGTGCAGCTTCACGCGTCGGAAGAGAAAGTCTACCAGGGATTTACGCAACGGGCCCAGCACCGTTTAACCTATCCGATGGCGTTGACCGCACAGGCGGCAACCACCCTGTTGCAGATGACCCCGTTTGCCTGGCGCGCGCGGCCAGAAGTCTGGCAGTCCCTCGCTGAAAGCTCGCAATTTCACTGTGACGCGGACTTTATGATTACTCTTTGGCAACGCGACTAACGCGCCTCGACCAGCGTTTGGTAAATACGTTCAAGATCGTCAAGCTGCTGCACGGCGATCAGCAAACGTCGCTGCTCAAGCTGCATGACTAAAATGCCGTCCTCTGAAAGATTCATGCCCTGTATGCGTCGATAGTCTGTCCACATGCCCGCATAAAACAATCCCTGACTTTTCATCAGCAGTTTGGGACGACGCAGCCAGAAAAGCCAAAATGATAAAAAACACAGCACCATCAACAGCGCGGTGGTAAGTTTCGGGCCTTGATGGGCGACGTTGTTCCACAACAGGATGAGCAGTAAACCTATGAAGATCAGGCTGTCGGCTTTATGACGGCGTTGTAACGGTACACGTAACAGCGTGGGGCCATGACGACGTGGCAGAACCGCTTCATCATAAACAGCAAAAAACAGAAGGGCGATGATGCAGAGGGCGATGATGCCGTCGGTCAATGACATTGTTCTTCCTTTACAGATAAAAGCCGGCTTTCTCACGCAGCGGGCCGCTTAAAAGCATCGGGAGCCGAGGCTCCCGATGCGGTTAACGTTACAGCCCGAGCAAACCGATCCAGTAACCAAAAATACCGATAGCAAAGAAGCCAACGATAATCCACAGCGCATTAACCTTGCGGCGCAGCAGCCACATACAGGCGAAAGTCAGCAGGAGTGGGACAATGCCCGGCATCAGCTGATCCAGAATCGACTGTACCGTCGTCACCGTGGTTTTCCCGGTCTGATCGGTAATGCGTGAAACCACCAGCGGAATATTGACGTGCGTCCACTTGTTAACCAGCGCGCCCATAACAAACAGGCCGAGAATCGATGCTCCCTCGGTCAGTTTTTGCAGGAAGCCACCGCCCATGTCGCTGACAATATCGATCCCTTTACGATAACCATAAGCGACGCCGTAGTAACGGGTTAACAGGCGCGCCAGGTTAAACAGGATAAAAAACAGCAGCGGACCGAGCAAACTGCCGCTCATCGCAATGCCTGCGCCTAAGGCCGCAAACACCGGACGAACGGTTCCCCAGAAAATCGGATCGCCTACGCCGGCCAGCGGGCCCATCAGGCCCACTTTGATACCGTTTATTGCACCGTCATCTATCGCTGCACCATTAGCGCGCTGCTCTTCCATCGCCATCGTCACACCTAAGACAGGCGCGGCCACGTAAGGATGCGTATTAAAAAACTCAAGGTGGCGTTTGATCGCCTGCTTGCGGTCGTCATTATTTTCAGGATAAAGACGGCGGATCACTGGCACCATTGAGAAACAGAACCCCAGCGCCTGCATACGTTCAAAGTTCCAGGAACCCTGAAACAGGTTTGAGCGTAAAAATACAGCGCGAACGTCACCCGGCGTCAGTTTCTTTTCGACTTTTGTTATATCAACCATGTTGTCACCTGTTCCTTAATCGAGTTCGTTGTCGAGGTCGTTAGCTGACGGCGATGCCGCGGGCCCACCGGCTACGCGGTTATATTTCGGGCTGAGCTGGATATAAAGCACTGCCATCACGACGCCAATCACGCCTAAAGCCACCAGGTTGAAGTTGGTAAACGCGGCAGTGACGAAACCCAGATAGAAGAACGGCATCAAATAGCCTGCACGCATCATATTAATGACCATGGCGTAACCGACGACCACGATCATGCCACCTGCAATGTTCAGACCGTTGGTGACGACCTCAGGGATGGAACTGAGCAGAGAGTGAACCGCATCCGTTCCCACCGAGATGGCAACAATCAGCGCCGGTATCGCGATGCGCATTGCCTGAAGCAGCAAGGCGGAAACGTGAATCCATGAGATGGCCGTAAGGTTGCCTTTTTCCGCGGCTTTGTCCGCCGCATGCTGGAACGCCACGGTCAGCGTACGCACGATGATGGTCAGAACCTGACCGGCCGCCGCCAGTGGGATGGCCAACGCAATACCAGCACCCACGCTCTGTCCACCGGCAATCACCAGAATGGTGGAGATAATGGAGGCCAACGCGGCATCAGGCGCAACAGCAGCACCGATATTCATCCAGCCAAGTGCAATCATCTCCAGCGTACCGCCGATGATGATGCCGGTTTTCATATCACCAAGCACAATCCCGATCAGCGTACAGGCCACCAACGGGCGATGAAACTGGAACTCATCCAGAATCGAACCCATACCGGCAATACAGGCGACAATAAAGATTAAAATAATTTGAAGTGTGGTTATTTCCATCATACTTCTTGTCCTCTACAGGATAGAAAAATATAGCTGGCGTGTTATGCGCTCACCTTAGCCACCAGATCCATCATTTTTAGTTTTTGATCGCCCGAGACTTTGCGCACTTCAAGTTCTATATTGCGCGCGTGAAGCTGGCGGAAGGCGGCGATATCTTTTTCATCGACCGAGACGGCATTATTCACCTGGGTTTTCCCCTGGCGAAATGCCATACCGCCAATGTTGACGCTCTTGATATCCACGCCTTGTTCAACAATCCGCAGGACATCCGTTGGGTTGGTAAACAGCAGCATGACACGATCGCGGGCATATTTGGGGTTATTCCAGACGCGCACCATTTTATCGATGTCCACCACATGCGCGGTGACGCCCGGCGGTGCCACCTGGGTTAACAGCGTTTTACGCACTTTGTCGTTAGCCACCTCATCACTGACCACGATAATGCGGCTGACGTTAGTTTCTTTGGTCCAGCGCGTAGCGACCTGCCCATGAATAAGACGATCGTCGATGCGTGCCAGGCAAATATTCATATGTTCGTCAGGCGTCAGCGGCCGGTTGACGGGGGCCGCTGCGCGAGGCGCAGACGGCGGGGCGGCAACAGCAGCCGGTTTTTCTTCAGGTTGTGCTTTTAACGCTCTGACGCCTTCACGGCCGGTTTCAACCGCAATCGCCACCAGTTCGTCAAAAGAGGCGTTATCGTCTCGGGCCATCAGGGTTTCGACTAACATAGGAATGTTTACCCCGGCGACCACCTCGTGATGCGTTTTATCAACGACCAGCCGACTGGCTGCATTGAATGGACTGCCGCCCCAGGTATCCACCAGGAAAAGCACCCCCTGTGATGTGTCCAGCTCTGCCAGTCGTGCCTGATATTTTTCTATCAGGGTGTCAGCATTCTCCCCCGGTACAAAATCTATCCATGCGACATTTTTCTGTTCGCCTAAAAGCATCTCTGCCGTTTTAAGCAGCTGCTCCGCTGCCCAGCCGTGTGTACCAATTACAAGAGCAATGGTCACGTGCTACCTCCGTTCGCTTGTTGGTTCATCATAATGTGAGGAACCGTTAAGAATTATCGCGTTAACAACATCTAAATCTTGTTAATGTGAATTAACCTAATTTCAACATTGTTGGGATAACCAACTCACTACGTGAATGCCGGATTTATTTTAGTGTCCGAAAAAATAAAGTTTGTGATATTGGTTGGCTATTTGCAGCATAAAAGAGGGAAATTGAGTTTTTATGACGCCTGAACCCGGCCGTGAGAGAGTGTAAAAATAAGAAAATTTTTTGACCTCGTGGTACGAACTGATACATTAGCAATCTGTTTATTATTCAGGAGTAGCGGGCAGCAGCCCACCCTTATGGATCGTCACCGACGTTGCTTAACCTTGTCTTTGCGCTCTTCAGCGCGTCAATTCACGCCAGACCGCGTTTTCTCTGCTTTTCCGCGCTTATTTCAGTCACGTCATCTGACGCTGGCACGCTTTAACGTAATCACATCCTTGTTCAGGAGTCACTAATGGAATTTCTGTTCGACCCCTCGATCTGGGCGGGATTGCTCACGCTCATTGTGCTGGAAATCGTCCTCGGCATTGATAACCTGGTCTTTATTGCCATTCTTGCGGATAAGCTGCCGCCTAAGCAGCGTGATAAAGCGCGTTTGATTGGTTTGTCGCTGGCGCTGGTCATGCGTCTGGGCCTGTTATCGCTTATCTCCTGGATGGTGACTCTGACGCGTCCACTGTTTAGCGTGGGAAGTTTCAGCTTCGCCGGACGCGATCTCATTTTGCTGGCGGGAGGGATATTCCTGTTATTCAAGGCCACCATGGAACTGCATGAGCGGCTGGAGAACCGTGAGTTGGAAAACAACGGCAACCGCAGCTACGCCAGCTTCTGGGCGGTTGTGACGCAGATTGTCATCCTGGATGCGGTCTTCTCCCTGGATGCGGTGATTACTGCCGTCGGTATGGTCAATAACCTGCCGGTGATGATGACAGCGGTTGTTATTGCGATGATCGTGATGCTGGCGGCGTCTAAGCCCCTGACAAAATTCGTCAACGCGCATCCCACTGTGGTGGTGCTGTGTCTCAGCTTCCTGTTGATGATCGGCCTGTCGCTGGTGGCCGAAGGCTTTGGTTTTCACATTCCGAAAGGTTATCTGTACGCGGCGATTGGTTTCTCGATTCTTATCGAGTTGTTCAATCAGATTGCCCGCCACAACTTTATCCGTCATCAGTCGCATCGACCTATGCGTGAACGCACCGCCGAGGCGATTTTGCGGTTGATGGGCGGACGTAATCGGGTGCAGTCCGCTCCCGCGAGCACGGAAGAGCAGGCGATTGCCATTGCCATGCCACAGGAAGCCTTTAAAGACGAAGAACGCTATATGATTAATGGCGTGCTGACGCTGGCGTCCCGTTCGATTCGCAGCATTATGACGCCGCGTGGTGATATCTCCTGGGTGGATGCCAACCGTCCGGTTGACGAAATTCGTATTCAGCTGCTGGATACGCCGCACAGCCTGTTCCCGGTATGCCGGGGTGAGCTGGATGAAATCATTGGCGTGGTCAGAGCCAAAGAACTGTTGGTGGCGCTGGATCACGGCGTTGACGTCGCGACCTTTGCTGCCAATACACCGATCATCATCGTGCCGGAAACGCTTGACCCGATTAACCTGCTGGGCGTCTTGCGCCGTGCCAAAGGCAGCTTTGTTATCGTGACTAACGAGTTTGGCGTGGTACAGGGCTTAATCACGCCGCTGGATGTGCTGGAAGCGATCGCCGGTGAGTTCCCGGATGAAGATGAAACGCCGGATATCATCATGGACGGTGATGGCTGGTTAGTGAAAGGCGGCACTGACCTGCATTCACTGCAGCAGCTCCTCGACTTCCACGAGCTGGTAAAGCCAGAAGAAGATCACGCTTCTCTGGCAGGGTTGCTGATTGCGCAGAAAGGGCAGTTGCCTAAGCCTGGCGACGTCATCGATATTGAGCCGCTTCATTTCCAGATCATCGAAGCCACGGAGTACCGTATCGATCTGGTGCGCGTGACCAAAGATCAACAACATGATGAGGAAGAAGAAGGTTAACCTACCTTCTTAGCGTAAAACGCATCACATAGTGATGCGTTTTTTTTTGCGCGAAGACATGACCTGCTGACGTGATGGATGGCGTTGAGGGCACTACAGGTCACAGGTCAGTTGATGATGGCGCAACCACGCCGGAAAGTCCTCCAGCGGCATTGGACGGGCAAAGTAATAACCCTGCAGATGATCCACGCCGCGATCGCGCAAATAGTCTGCCTGCTCCTGGGTTTCTACGCCCTCTGCGACCAGGCTGATATTCAGACGCTGCGCCAGCGAGATCACCATATCGGTGACGGTGGCGTTAATCGCATCCGTCCCGATTGAGGCGGTAAAGATTTTGTCCAGTTTAAGCACGTCCGGCTGCAAATCTTTCAGGTAGGACAGCGAACTGTGCCCGGTACCGAAATCATCTATCGCCAAACGCACGCCGATGTCGTGCAGTTGAGCAATGACCGTCTGATCGACCACGGGCAGGGCATCACGCTCGGTTAATTCGACCACCAGTTGGGGGACAGGATTGGCGGGCCACCAAATATTTTGCAGATCTTCCAGAATGGCACGTTCGCGAAAATGGCTGGCCGCGACATTAACGGCAATATGAAAGTCTGGACTGTGGGGAAGATCCGGCAAGGCGTCGACGACGCGGTTCAGCACAAAGCGGGTTAACGGCTTAATCAGGTTCTGGCGTTCAACCAGGGGAATAAAGACGTCAGGTGGAATCCAGCCCTGACGCGGATTATGCCAGCGCAACAGAAGCTCAATGCCATCACATTTACCGTTTCGGGCATTGATCAGGGGCTGGCAGTAAACCATAAACTCATTGGCTGTGATGCCGTAGCTAATCTGCCAGCTCAGGCTCATGCGATTGGCGGTTGCCAGCCAGACCACATAGCCAATCAGCAAACTCAGCATGAGCGCCAGGGGCAACTGCGAAGGCAGAGAGGCCAGGGCCAGGCGCGAAGGTGAGGGGCCATAAAGGGTAACGGTATAGGGATAACGTAGCGAGGCTTCGGTATAGGTAACTTCATCCTCAGAAGGCAGCGTGGACTCAATGAGAGGATTGCCATATTCAAGGCTTTTGCCGTTCACGTTAAAAATTGCCCGTTCAACCCAGGGTGCCTGCGGCTCCAGCAGGTAGCTGCTCATTAATTCAATATTGATGGCCTGAAGTATTCCGGAACGGTTATCCAGCGTCGTGGGCGTCCACAATAACAAGACGGGCGAACCTTTGAGCAAATAGTCATCCGTGGAGAGCAGCATGCGCTTCTCGTTAAGGGCGAGTTCAGGGTAGACCTGGCTGAACGCGATATCTCGTGAGCCAAAAATACTGGAACAGTAAAGCCTGTCCTCATCGACCAGCAAAATAGCGCGCACGGTTTGTAGCGAAGAAATCTTTTCGATTAAGGGAAAACGGGCATCCTGACAGGACATTCCGACCAATCCCTGCATATTGTTGGCGGAGACATCAAGCGGTGAAAACATGCGATCAAAACGCGTAATCGCATTATCGGCAAAACTGATTGCTCGCTGTTGAACATGTGATTTTTCTTCAAAGTAGCGAAAAGCCAGCGTTAACGAAAGAACAATCGAAGCAATCACCACAGCAATAAGCAATCGCTTACGTCTGTATTGTCCAACATATTGCTGGGCCATGAACATCAAGAATCACCTTCCCAAAACCAGAAAATAGATATAGCTGGGTTGTTATCGGCACGGCCCAACGCAAATTTAGGACCCGAGCGTAAAATGAAAGGCTAGAAGAAAAGCAGAGCGACCCGCAGGTCGCTTTAATATCGTTAATATTTATAGCAGGCAGGACTGACTAATGCACTGGTTAAAAAGCAAAAAATTAGAATTAAATCTCAAAAATGATTAGTCACACTGAACTTTTATTGCCAGGCCGCCCCGTGACGTCTCGCGATATTTCGCATTCATGTCTTTGCCGGTCTCGTACATGGTTTCTATCACCTTATCCAGTGAAACACGCGGTTCGCTGGTACGACGCAGGGCCATGCGTGCGGCATTGATGGCTTTCACTGATGCGATAGCATTACGTTCAATACAGGGCACCTGAACCTGGCCGGCTACGGGATCGCAAGTCAGGCCAAGGTTGTGCTCCATGCCGATTTCTGCGGCGACGCAAACCTGCTCCGGGCTTGCGCCTAACAGTTCTGCCAGACCTGCCGCCGCCATCGAACAGGCCACGCCAACTTCACCCTGACAACCGACCTCAGCACCGGAAATAGAGGCATTCATTTTGTAAAGAATACCAATGGCACCGGAGGCAAGGAAATAGCGAATAAAGATATCGGGTGTAACCGTTTCAATGAAGTGGTCATAGTAAGCCAGCACCGCCGGCACAATACCGCAGGCACCATTAGTGGGTGCGGTAACGACGCGCCCACCGGCGGCATTCTCTTCGTTTACCGCCAGCGCATACATGTTGATCCAGTCGATAACGACCATGGGATCGTTAGAGTGCTTGGCGGAGGAGATCAGTAAACGACGCAGCGAGGCAGCGCGGCGTGGAACGCGCAACGGGCCAGGCAGGACGCCTTCGGTGTTGAGACCGCGATCGATACAGGCCTGCATGGTTTGCCAAATTGTCGTGAAATACTGGTTAATCTCTTCACGCGAATGCAGCGCCAGTTCGTTTTTCATCACCAGGCCGGACAGGGAAAGCCCGGTCTCACGGCAGTGGGATAATAATTCTTTGGCAGAATGGAACGGCCAGGGCACGGACACTTCATCCAGCGCAGACTGACCGAAATGCTCCTCATCGACAATAAACCCACCGCCAACGGAGTAATAGGTTTTTGACAGCACCAGCAGATCGCCGGAAAACGCCAGCAGACGCAGGCCGTTTTCATGCAGCGAGAGATTCTCGCTGCGGAACACCATGCCGCCTTCGCGAGGGAAATCGACTTCATGGGCACCTTTCGCGATCAGCAGACGTTCCCGCTGTTGCACATCTTTAATGAAGGCGGGGATAGCATCGATATCGACGCTGTCAGCTGACTCACCCGCTAATCCCATAATAATGGCGATATCCGTATGGTGACCTTTGCCGGTCAGCGACAGGGAACCATAGACATCGACGGCGATGCGTGTCACCTCATGCAGTTTGCCCTGTTCAGACAACAGATCCACAAACTGTTTACCCGCTTTCATCGGACCGACCGTATGAGAACTGGATGGGCCAATGCCCACTTTAAACATGTCAAAAACCGAAATCATGGGTGACACTCCTCACAAAAAACGTTCAGACTGCCGCAGCAGTTTATGGCGCTAATAGTAAACGGCTAAGCAGGGTAAACGCGCTGCTTTTCGCATGAAATAAACTAATTAACACCACGAGAAAAAATTATAGTGTGATATTGCGCGGAAGCCTGTAAACAGGCTTAAAAATGGAGGCTGCGTCAATTAAAAAGCAATCTGCTGACTCAGCGAACGAATAATCCCTGCTGTCATTCCCCAGACCAGGTAATCCTGATAGCGCGACAACCAGACAGGATGACGAATCCCGGCGCGATAGTAATCAAGCTCGGCATAACGGCTCAGACGTAAAGCTTCCGTGAGCGGCATTTCAAACACACTTAACACTTCATCCGGATTGATGCGCAGCGCAATCTGGTCTGGAATGATGCCCACCACCGGCGTGACCTGAAACCCCGTGCTGCTGGTGACAGCCGGCAGACAGCCCAGGACATCGACCTGCAGAGGCGAAATACCCACTTCTTCGTGCGCTTCGCGTAATGCGGTGGCAACCAGAGAGGCATCTTCAGGGTCCTGCATGCCGCCGGGAAAGGCCACCTGTCCGGCGTGCTTCCGTAATCCGTGCGAACGCTGGGTGAGCAGTAAACCCGGCTGCTGGCGTGCCACTATGGGAATTAACACCGCAGCATGACGACCTGAGAGTGCTTGTGCAGGCTCCAGGGGCTGTTGCAGTAAAAAACGGGTGCGGAAATCCGCGAGCGTCAATGCCATTCAGGCCCCTTTTTCC
This sequence comes from Pantoea sp. Fr+CA_20, assembly GCF_024520835.1. Taxonomy (NCBI): domain Bacteria; kingdom Pseudomonadati; phylum Pseudomonadota; class Gammaproteobacteria; order Enterobacterales; family Erwiniaceae; genus Pantoea; species Pantoea sp. Fr+CA_20. Next base: position 40,944 of record NZ_JALNPN010000002.1, on the reverse strand, counting down.
AGCGCAGGTAAAATACGACTGACTTTATCCAGGGTTTCCTGATATTCAGATTCGACTTCGCTGTCCGCCACTAACCCGCCGCCGGCAGAGCAGTAAAGGTGATGATTTTCGGCCACCAGCGTGCGGATAGTGATACTGGTATCCATACGGCCACATAAACTCAGGTAACCGATGCTGCCACACCAGGCGTTGCGGCGTTGCGGCTCCAGCTCATCAATAATCTCCATGGCACGAATTTTAGGCGCGCCGGTGATCGAGCCGCCGGGAAAGCAGGCGCGCAACAGATCGCAGGCCTGTAGGTGATCAGGCAGCGTGGCGCGAATAGTGCTGACCAGATGATGAACCGCAGGGAAGGGCTCCACCACAAACAGTTCCGGGACGCTGACGGAACCCGCAACGGCGACCCGACCAATATCATTACGCAGCAGATCGACAATCATCAGGTTCTCGGCGCGGTCTTTGGTCGAGGTACGCAGGCTTTCGGCCTGAGCCGCGTCAGCAACAGGATCGCGGTTACGCGGGCGGGTGCCTTTAATCGGCCGGGTCGTAATGACGTGTTGATCCAGCGCCATAAAGCGCTCGGGGGACAGGCTGAGGATGGCACTTTTCGGCAGACGTAAGAAGGCGCTGAACGGCGCGCGGTTGGTCTGGTTCAGCAGGCAAAAAGCACGCCATTCATCGCCCTGATAGCCTGCTTTAAAGCGCTGTGCCAGATTAACCTGATAGCAGTCGCCCGCCTGAATATAAGCCTGCACTTTGTGGAAGCGTTGCGCGTATTCATCCCGGCTAAGGTTGGACTGCCATTTGCTGGTCAGAGAGAAAGGCGCGGTTTCACGTTCGGGCCAGCCTTCAAGCCAGCGAAGACGTCGCGCAACATCATCAATGGCAACCAGCGTTAATGTATGACGGTGATGGTCGGCAATCAGCGCCCAGCTATAAATGCCGATGGCCATATCCGGTGTGTGAAGATCGGCGAGGGCGGTCTGCGGCAACTGCTCAAAACGCCGGCCCAGATCATAGCCAAACAGACCCAGCGCGCCGCCTAAAAACGGCAAGTCCGGATGGCGTTGCGGGGCAATGCCCAACGCGTCGCACTGCTGTTGTACCAGGGACAGGGGATCGTCCTGGCTACGTTGGGAGCGATCGCCCTGCTGAATTTCTGTTATCCTGCCCCGGGTCGTCAGCGTCGTCAGCGGATCGGCGGTCAGGATATCAAAACGATTATCGCTGTGATCAGCTTGCCCTGAAGACAACAGCATCGCCCACGGCAGATGCGCAATACGGGAAAAATAGTGGGTGATGGCGTCAGGCGAATAACTTAGGTTATGAGTTTGAACGATCATTGAGCACGAAATCTGACATCAGTAAGGCCGTTAGACTGACATATTTTTTCCTGACTGGCACCTGTTTGTTCCCCATGAAATAATGGCAGCCTCATAGCAGGAGTAAAACATGATTACAGGATTACCCGCACTTTCACACGACCAGCAACAGCGCGCTGTTGAACGTATTCAGCAATTAATGGCTGGTGGCATGTCCAGCGGTGAAGCGATTACTCTGGTTGCGCAGGAGATTCGCGAAAGCCACACCGGTGAACTGATCCGGGCGCGCTTCGAAGATGAAGACGACGAAGGCTAACGCCCGGCAAGCGTTTTAGCGTGCAGCGATAATTTTTATTTCGACTTTATACTGTGAATTCATTAAACCTGCCTGAACCGTGCAGCGAACGGGCGCATTATCGGGCGAAACCCAGGCGTCCCAGGCGCGGTTCATTGCGGCAAAATCAGCTTTATCCACCAGGAAAATGGTGGCATCAAGGATTTTGCTTTTGTCACTGCCCACCCGCGTAAGCAGGGCATCAATCACCGCTAACGCATTGGCGGTTTGCGCTTCGGCATCCGCCTCCAGGTTTTCAGGCACGCTGGTATAATAAATCGTGTCGTTATGAATGACCGCTTCGGACATACGATGTTCTGGATCAATGCGCGTAATGCTCATCATCTTCTCCCTGTTTTTTTGAACGCCTAGCCTGCCATAATCCCGGTGCGATTGTCATCCGTTGCAGCGCGCACTGGGCGTCAGCCGCGCATCACGGGCGGAAAAATGGTATAAAACGTCGCTTACCGGTTCAGGACTATCAGGATGAAGGCATGGCGAATACGCAATATCTGTTTTGGGTGATGTTTGGAGCACTGGCACTGCTGTTTATCGTGATATCGACCTTTGTCGGCATGTCACGCACGGCCAAACAGGGGTTTATCACTCTGGCGGTGTTACTGGTGCTTCTGATTGCCGGCGCGCTTTACATCAGTCATTAGCGCTGAAAACGGCGTCATCCCTGGGTCTGCAGGCAACAGGACGGCTGGGTAATAAAGACGCCACCGTCAGCGATTTCCTTAAGTCAGGGAATGCTGGCATAATATACAGTGTTTTTTGCCGTTATTGAGAGGGTACGTGGCAGACGATTTTGCAACTGATGGCGCGCTGGCAAAGGGCATTGCGGGATTTAAACCGCGTGAAGCCCAGCGTGAAATGGCGCAGGCCGTCGCGGAAGCCGTGCAGAATAGCGGCGAGCTGGTGGTTGAAGCGGGGACGGGGACAGGCAAAACCTATGCCTACCTGGCTCCGGCTTTACGCGCCAATAAAAAAGTGATCGTGTCCACTGGCTCTAAAGCCCTGCAGGATCAGCTCTACGCCCGCGATTTGCCTACCATTGCCAACGCGCTGAAGTTCACCGGTAAAACGGCGCTGCTGAAAGGTCGCTCTAACTACCTTTGCCTTGAGCGCATGGAACAACAGTCGGCGACCGGCGGCGATCTGAGCGTTCAGGCGCTCACGGATTTGGTGACGCTGCGCGCCTGGTCATCGCAAACCACGGATGGGGACATCAGTTCCTGTGCCGGCGTTACCGAAGACAGTCCGATTTGGCCGCTGGTGACCAGCACCAATGACAACTGTCTGGGCAGCGACTGCCCGCTGTACAAAGAGTGCTTTGTGGTGAAGGCGCGTAAGAAGGCCATGGACGCTGATGTCGTGGTGGTTAACCATCATCTGTTTCTTGCCGATCTGGTGGTGAAAGAGGGCGGATTCGGTGAGCTTATCCCCGAAGCGGACGTGATGATTTTTGATGAAGCTCATCAGTTGCCGGACATCGCCAGCCAGTATTTCGGTCAGCAGCTCTCCAGCCGCCAGTTAGGCGATCTGGCAAAAGACATCATTATTGCCTATCGCACGGAAGTCCGTGACGTACAGCAGCTGCAAAAATCAGCCGACCGTCTGGCACAATGCGCGCAGGACTTCCGTCTGGCGCTGGGCGAGCCGGGTTATCGCGGTAACCTGCGTGATCTACTCAGCGATAACAACATCATGCGCATGTTTACCCTGCTCGATGATGCGCTGGAGCTTTGTTACGACGTGATCAAACTCTCGCTAGGGCGTTCGGCGCTGCTTGATGCGGCGTTTGAACGTGCAGCGCTCTATCGCACACGACTGAAACGGATACGCGCCATTAGTGAACCCGGCTTCAGTTACTGGTATGAATGCACATCGCGTCACTTTGTGCTGGCGCTGACGCCGTTATCGGTGGCCGAACGCTTCCGCGAAGTGATGGATAACCGTAAAGCCGCATGGATTTTCACGTCTGCGACCCTGGCCGTCGATGAAAAGATGGACCACTTTGCCGACCGGCTGGGCGTGAGCCAGGCTAAGAATCTGATCCTCAACAGTCCGTTTGACTATTCACAGCAGGCTTTGCTGTGCGTGCCGCGCAATCTGCCTGAACCCAATCGTCCGGGTGGTGCGCGTCAGTTGGCAAAAATGATGAAGCCGCTGATCGACGCGAACAAAGGCCGCTGTTTCTTTCTTTGTACCTCGCATCTGATGATGCGTGAGTTGGCCGCGGAGTTCCGTGCCTCTATGACGTTGCCGGTGTTAGTGCAGGGTGAAACCAGCAAAGGGCAACTGCTGAAGCAGTTCATTGATAAAGGCAATGCACTACTGGTAGCCACCAGCAGCTTTTGGGAAGGTGTGGATGTCCGTGGCGATGCGTTGTCGCTGGTGATCATCGACAAACTGCCGTTTACCTCGCCGGAAGATCCTCTGCTTAAAGCACGCATGGAAGACTGCCGGATTCGGGGTGGCGATCCCTTCAGCGACGTGCAACTGCCCGACGCGGTGATTACGCTTAAACAGGGCGTTGGCCGTTTGATTCGTGATACGGACGATCGTGGCGTGCTGGTGATTTGCGACCAGCGGCTGGTTTCCCGTCCATATGGCGCGCTGTTTCTTAACAGTCTGCCGCCAACGCCACGAACACGTGATATTGCGCAAGCTATTGCCTTTATTCGTCAGCAACCTGGCGAGTAATTGTGTGCTAAGATGCGCGCCGTTTTTGAATCTTCAGAGGTCGTTATGTCGGTCCGAATTTTAGCGCTGGATACAGCGACAGAAGCCTGTTCTGCGGCATTGCTCAACGGGCAACAGATTGACGCGCGCTTTGAGATAGCGCCCCGCGATCACACGCAACGCATTTTACCCCTGATCGCAGAGCTGCTTGAGTCTCAGCAGCTTGAACTGACCGAACTCGACGCGCTGGCATTTGGCCGCGGGCCGGGCAGTTTTACTGGCGTCCGTATTGGTATCGGGATTGCCCAGGGCCTGGCGTTAGGTGCCGCCTTGCCGATGGCGGGCATCTCCACCCTGGCCACGCTGGCACAGGGTGCCTGGCGGCAGCACGGCGCAAACCGGGTGTTAACCGCGATTGATGCCCGTATGGGTGAAGTCTACTGGGCCGAATATCAGCGCGATGAACAGGGCAACTGGCAGGGGGAAGCGACTGAGAGCGTGCTGTCGCCCGCCGCCGCGCTGGCCCGGATGCAGGCGCTGGAAGGGGAATGGTACACAGCTGGAACGGGCTGGCAGGCCTGGCCGGACCTGCAGCAGGGGCACGCGCTGCAACTGGTCAACAGCAATGTGGCGCTGCCGGCCGCTGAAGATATGTTGCCACTGGCGGTCGCCGCATTACAGCAGGGCGCTACCGTGCAACCTGAACATGCCGAGCCCACTTATCTGAGAAACGAAGTGGCATGGAAAAAACTGCCCGGACGGTAAAATATGACGCAACTTATTGTTATCCAGGCACTCTAAACAGCAACGTTCAGGAGAATACCCATGTCAATGTGTCGTCGCGGTGTTGCAGGTTTGATGTTGGCCTGTGCCCTGGTTTTAAGTGGTTGTGTTTCCGTGCCGGATAATATTAAGGGCAACTCGCCGATGCCCCAGCAGGACTTGCTGCGCGTAATGAAAGATCCGGCCATCTATGTTGGTCAGGAATCTCGCTTCGGCGGTAAAGTGGTTAACGTTATCAACCGCAACGGCAAAACCCGGCTGGAAATCGCAACGCAGCCGCTGGATGAGAGCGCAAGACCGGTGTTGGGTGCCAGCTCGCTTGGCCGAATCTATGCTGATATTCCGGGCTTTGTTGATCCTACCGATGTGAAAGATCAGTACGTAACGGTGCTCGGCACGCTAAAAGGCACCGAGCAGGGCAAGATTGGCGAGGCAAATTACCAGTTTGTGGTCATTGACGTGCGGGGCTACCAGCGCTGGCATCTCACGCGCCAGATCGTTGCGCCACCACAGCCGATCGATCCGTGGATTTGGTACGGGCCAACGCGCCATCGCGGCGGTTACTGGGGGCCCAATCCTTACTGGGGCATGTATAACACCGGGCCTGCCCAGGTGGAAACTATCCTGACGCCGTAAGCGTTAGCCGTTTTATAAGCCCGGTCGCGGTGCTCGCAGCCGGGCTTTTTATTTGTATTGTTAACTAACACGAAATTTAGTGATGTACTTCGCAACCTCAACATGACAAGCAGAGCAAACTGGTACAATCAGTTAAAATATTGTTAAAAATACAATTGTCGAGGCGGCGATGAGTACACAACAAGATTATCGGGGTGAATCCTTGAATAAGGTTTGGCTAAAACGCTACCCGGCAGACGTACCTGCCGAAATCAATGCTGATCGTTACCACTCTCTGGTTGATATGTTTGAGCAGGCCGTTGTCCGCTACGCGGAACAGCCTGCTTTTTATAACATGGGTCAAAAGATGACCTATCGCCAACTGGACGAGAAAAGCCGGGCCTTCGCCGCCTATCTGCAACATGCGCTGAAACTGCAGCCCGGCGACCGTGTTGCTTTGATGATGCCGAACCTCCTGCAATATCCGGTGGCGCTGTTTGGTGTTCTGCGGGCAGGGATGGTGGTGGTCAACGTTAATCCGCTCTACACGCCGCGCGAATTAAAACATCAACTCAATGACAGCGGTGCCAGTGCGATTGTCATTGTTTCTAACTTTGCGCATACGCTGGAAAAAGTCGTCAGTGAAACCGCCGTGAAACACGTTGTTCTGACCCGCATGGGCGACCAGCTTGCGCCGGTTAAAGCCACGCTGGTGAACTTTGTGGTGAAGTATGTGAAGCGGCTGGTGCCCAAATATCATCTGCCAGGCGCGATATCGTTTCGCCATGTGCTGGATGCCGGTGAAAAAATGGCGTACCAGCGTCCGGAAGTCAGCAACGATGATCTGGCATTTTTGCAATACACGGGCGGCACCACCGGCGTGGCCAAAGGCGCCATGCTTACCCACCGCAATATGCAGGCCAATCTGGAGCAAACCAAAGCGACCTACGGCAAGCTGTTACGTGACGGTAAAGAGTGCGTCGTCACGGCGTTACCGCTCTACCATATCTTTGCATTAACCGTTAACGGCCTGCTGTTCGTTGAGTTAGGCGGGCAGAATCTGTTAATCACCAATCCGCGCGACATTCCCGGCTTTGTTAAAGAGATCGCCAAATATCCGTTTACCGCCATTACCGGCGTGAATACGCTGTTTAATGCGCTGCTTAATGACGACAACTTTAACAAACTCGACTTCTCGACGTTACGCCTTTCAGCGGGCGGCGGCATGGCAGTACAAAAAGCGGTGGCCGAACGCTGGGAAAAGCTCACAGGACACTATTTGCTGGAAGGCTATGGTCTGACGGAGTGTTCCCCGCTGGTCTCAGTAAACCCTTATGACATCAGCTGTCACACGGGCAGTATCGGATTGCCTGTGCCCTCAACGGACGTGATTATTCTGGATGAGAGCGGGAATGAAGTGCCTACCGGAGAGCCTGGCGAACTGTGCATCCGTGGCCCTCAGGTGATGCTCGGCTACTGGCAGCACCCGGAGGCCACAGCAGAAGTCCTGAAAAATGGCTGGCTCCATAGCGGGGATATTGTTACCGTTGATCCCGAAGGATTTATCCGTATCGTGGACCGCAAAAAGGATATGATTCTGGTGTCGGGCTTTAACGTCTATCCTAATGAGATTGAAGACGTCCTGATGCAGCATCCCAAAGTGCGTGAAGCGGCAGCGATTGGCGTGCCCAGCGAGCTGTCCGGCGAGGCCGTTAAAGTCTGCGTAGTTAAAAAAGATCACTCGCTGACCAAAGAAGAACTGCTGGATCACTGTCGTCGCCAGCTCACAGGCTATAAAGTGCCTAAAATCGTCGAGTTTCGCGATGAACTGCCAAAAACCAATGTAGGAAAAATTCTGCGTCGTGAACTGCGCGACGAGGTGAAAACCAGCACAGGCTGATTCACCGTCAGGATTCAGGTTGAACGCCGGCGCTGTCCGGCGTTTTTATTGCTTTTAACATGGAGCACCGCACGTTGTCGGCTGCGGTGAAAACTGAACGTGAACTATTCCCTGATCGAGAACGATGATCACCTGGCCGAGGTGTGCCACAAAGCACGCCAGCATGCGGCCGTCGCCCTGGATACCGAATTTGTCCGTACCCGTACTTACTATCCGCAGCTGGGACTGATTCAGCTGTTTGATGGCGAACAGTTAGTGTTGATCGATCCGTTACCCGTTCGTGACTGGTCACCGTTTATTGAACTGCTAACGGACACCCGCGTGACGAAATTTCTCCATGCGGGCGGGGAAGATCTGGAAGTGTTCCTGCACCGTTTCGGTGTCCTGCCACAGCCGATGATTGATACACAGATTCTGGCGGCTTTCAGTGGTCAGCCGCTTTCCTGGGGATTTGCCTCAATGGTGGCGCACTTTACGCAGGTTGAATTAGATAAGAGTGAAGCGCGGACCGACTGGTTAGCCCGTCCGCTCACGGAACGGCAGTGCCAGTATGCGGCGGCGGATGTGCATTACCTGCTGCCGATTGCTCATCAACTGATACAGCAGGTTGAGCAGGCCGGTAATATGGCCGCGGCACTGAGTGAATGCGAAAACCTGTGTCAGCGTCGGCTGGATACGTTAGCGCCGGAGGATGCGTGGCGTGACATCACTAACGCCTGGCAGTTGCGTCCGCGCCAGCTGGCGGCGCTGCAACGCCTGGCGGCATGGCGCCTGAAAGTGGCGCGTGAAAAAGACATGGCGGTCAATTTTGTGGTGCGTGAAGAGAACCTGTGGAAAGTCGCACGTTTTATGCCGGGTTCTCAGGGTGAGTTAGATCATCTGGGCTTATCGGGCCATGAGATTCGTTTCCACGGCAGGGCGATGCTGGCGCAGGTGGCAGAAGCCGCTGAGCTGGATGACAGTGCGTTACCGCCGCCGTTAAGCAATCTGGTGGATCATGTGAATTACAAGCGGGCGTTTAAGGCAATCAAAGCGCTGGTACAGCAGGTGAGTGAGCAGAGTGGTTTTAGTCAGGAACTGCTGGCGTCTCGTCGCCAGATCAATCAGGTGCTAAGTCAGCACTGGGGGCTTAAGCCACAGAACCGCAAACCCGAGCTGTTAACAGGCTGGCGTGGCGAGGTGCTGAAACCCGGTATTACCGACATCCTTGCCGGGCTGTAAAAAATTTCCCCTGCAACTGCGCAGGGGAAAGTCAGGAAACGGTTGACGTCATTTAGGCACGTCTTCCGTTTCGGGTAGCGTGACGTTCAGTTCAAGAATGGAGATATCATCCCCTTTCTGATCGAGTTGAACCGTCACCATGTCCGGATCAATCTTCACGTATCTGCAAATCACTTCAAGAATGTCGCGCTTAAGTTGCGGAAGATAATGGGGCTCACTGTCGCCCCTTCTCCGTTCTGCCACAATAATCTGTAGCCTTTCCTTGGCTATATTGGCAGTGTTCTTCTTCCGGGATAAAAAGAAATCAAGTAATGCCATGGTTTATCCCCCGAACAGGCGTTTCAGGAAACCCTTCTTCTCTTCTTCAATAAAGCGGAAGGGGCGAACTTCACCGAGTAACCGGTCAACGGTATCGGCATAGGCTTTACCAGCATCAGACTCATCGTCCAGAATCACCGGCTCGCCCTGGTTAGAGGCACGAAGCACGGACTGATCTTCCGGGATTACGCCGACCAGAGGAATGCGCAGAATTTCCAGCACATCTTCCATGCTCAGCATATCGCCACGATTAACGCGACCCGGGTTATAACGGGTCAGCAGCAGATGCTCCTTAACCGGTTCCTGGCTGGTTTCAGCGCGGCGGGATTTTGAAGAGATGATGCCGAGAATACGGTCAGAGTCGCGGACAGAGGAGACTTCCGGGTTCGTGGTAATAATGGCTTCATCTGCAAAATACAGTGCCATTAACGCCCCGGTTTCAATGCCGGCTGGCGAATCACAGACGATGAAGTCAAACGCCATCTCTGCAAGATCGTTCAGGACCTTTTCGACACCTTCACGAGTCAGGGCGTCTTTATCACGTGTTTGTGAGGCAGGCAGAATATAAAGTTGCTCAGTGCGCTTATCACGAATCAATGCCTGGTTCAGCGTGGCATCACCCTGAATGACATTAACAAAATCGTAAACAACCCGGCGTTCGCAGCCCATGATTAAATCAAGGTTACGCAGGCCGATATCAAAGTCGATGACAACCGTTTTTTTGCCTTTCTGCGCTAAACCGGTGGCGATGGCCGCGCTTGACGTGGTCTTACCAACGCCCCCTTTACCGGATGTAACTACAATAATGCGTGCCATAAATGTTGATTTCCTTAACGAAAGAAAAGGGGCCTAATTAAGTGTCTGTATAGTCAGCGCGCCATCCTGAAGACAGAGGCGTGCTGCTTTAGCAAAAAACGCTTCGGGAATTTGATCCATGATCCAGTACTCTCCGGCGATAGAAACCAACTCTGCTGCAAGGTTGGTGCAAAAAATCTGGCAATCTCTGTCACCGCTGGCGCCTGCCAGAGCACGGCCACGCATCATGCCATAGATATGAATATTGCCATCAGCGACCAGTTCCGCACCGGCGCTCACGCTGCTGGTGACGATCAAATCCGCATTGCGGGCATAAATTTGCTGGCCAGAGCGCACCGGCGTGTTAACGATGCGTGTTTTCGCCACCAGCGGTTCGGCTGCAACGGGCTTGAGTTCCGGCTCCTGCGCGTCACGCTTGTGGCTCTCTTTGCCTTCAGCCAGCACCGGAAGTCCGACGCGGGCAATCATTTTTTTCAGCGCATCATCTTTGCATCCACTGACCCCGACGATACGCAGTCCCGTTTCGCTCACGGCCTGCTGCATCTGTTTCCAGTTCACCGCGGCATCGAGGGCCGCAACATTCAGCACCACGGGTGCGTTCTTCAGGAAATCTGGAGCCTGGTCAATTTTGTCCTGGAGCGCTTTGCGGATCACCTCTGGCTCATGGTGATGCAAATGAACGACGGACAAGGTAAAACTGCTTCCCTTAAATTCGATTGGCGATTGCGGCATCTGTCCCGACTCAGTCCTGTTTTACTACCCTGTGCTAAGCGATGATAAAAGCATCGTTAAAGCGCGATCGGCGAATATTCGAAGTACTGCAAGCATGTTATAGTTACCGCTATATTCAAACAAGCCTCAGCGCTGGTTAATTCGAGTAAAAAATATGTTTTGTGTGATCTACAGAAGTCCGGTCCGCGACCAAACTTATCTCTACGTTGAAAAAAAGGACGATTTTTCACGCGTTCCTGACGCCCTGCTCAAAGGCTTCGGTAAGCCGCAACTCGCGATGGTGGTAAACCTTGCCCAACGCGACAAACTGGCCAATGCAGACATCAATAACGTTAAGCAGGGTTTAAGCGAGCAGGGATATTATTTGCAAATTCCCCCACCGATCGAAAGTTTGTTAAAAACGCATCTTGAACACGACAGAAAAGATTAACTCGGATTGTTCCTTTAATATAAATTTTGCGCGACTGTCGGCGGCCAATTTATATTCCCAGCCGGGGTGAATAATAATTGTGCAGCACCGCTGTTTTTTTGCTTTTTCCGCGCAATCCGATCGGTCATCGGTTCGCGGTGACGCACAAATAGCCTGGCTGAATTGTTGACAATTTTCACGCATCTGTCAGGTTTAACCACTCTTAACCGTTATGAACAGGCTGGCTTTGCGTGCCGTCTGTCCGTAACGTCAACCCGCCGATATGGCTGACATTTCGGCAACATAAGCAGGGGATTAGCATGTATCAGCATCGTAACTGGCAAGGCGCTTTGTTAGATTATCCCGTGGGTAAAGTGGTGTGTGTTGGCAGTAACTATGCGAAGCACATTAAAGAAATGGGCAGTGCGACACCAACCGAACCGGTAATTTTTATTAAACCGCAAACGGCCTTATGCGATATGCGTCAGCCTTTATCGATTCCTGATGCGTTTGGTGAAGTGCATCATGAGGTTGAGCTGGCGGTGCTGATTGGCACCACCCTGAAACAGGCTTCAGACGCGCATGTGGCCAAAGCCATTGCCGGTTATGGTGTGGCACTGGATTTAACCCTGCGCGATCTCCAGGCGGGCTTAAAAAAAGCCGGGCAGCCCTGGGAAAAAGCGAAAGCCTTTGATAACGCCTGTCCTCTGTCGGGTTTTATTCCAACTGCGGAATTTTCAGGTGATCCACAGAACACCGAACTGAAGCTGGTCGTGAACGGTGAGGTTCGTCAGCACGGCAATACCGCCGATATGATTCACAAAATCCTGCCGCTGATTGCCCATATGAGCCAGTATTTTACCCTGCACGCGGGTGACGTCATCCTGACCGGTACGCCGGAAGGCGTTGGGCCAATGCACGCTGGCGATACGTTAGAGGTTTCCATCGCGGGCCATGGCATCAGCACGCGGGTACTGTAAAACTTGCATCATTGGGCCAATATCTTTATAAGGTGCGGTTTACGCTAAATCTGGACAACCATCATGACTGAAACCCCTTTCTGGCAACACAAGCGCCTGGCACAAATGAGCGATGAGCAATGGGAATCCTTGTGTGATGGTTGTGGCCAGTGCTGTCTGAACAAGTTACAGGACGCCGATACCGATGAAATTTATTTCACCAACGTCGCCTGTAACCAGCTCAACATCAAAACCTGCCAGTGTCGCAATTACGAGCGCCGGTTTGAATATGAAGAAGACTGCATCAAGCTGACGCGCGAAAACCTGACGACCTTTAACTGGTTGCCTCGCACCTGCGCCTATCGACTCCTGGGCGAGGGGAAACCGTTACCGGCCTGGCACCCGCTGCGCGCAGGGTCAAAAACCGAGATGCACGCTCAGCGCATTTCGGTGCGCTACATTGCCGTGCGGGAAAGTGAAGTCCGCGACTGGGAAGATCATATTATCGACCGGCCAGATCGGAACGGATGATGCACATAAACGAAAGGCTGCCAGCGGCAGCCTTTTTTACGTTAGCGACCAAATAAGTCGCGGCGTTTAGGTTTCAACGGCTGAGCGATCAGTACCAGCACGCCGACTAACAGATAGGCGGCGAAAATACCGATCATCCACTGTGGCATGCTGAGAGACAGAAAATCCCATCCGCGATCTGAGCAATCCCCGCTGGCAACAAATACCGACGGCAGCCATTTATCCAGCGGCAACCATGTCGGGAAACGCGCAGCGAAATCACAGGTCACAAAGGGATTGGGATGCAGCAGGATCATCGTGTGTTCGTAAGACAACTGCAGCCCTTTCCAGGCGCTGTAAATCCACACCAGAATCGCCACCAGGCGTAACGGTGAGCGAGGCAGAAGAAAGCCGATAACGCCTGCCGCCACTACGCCGAACAGCGCGCAGCGGACATAAATACACATTACGCAGGGTTTGAAGCCCAAACCATGCTGAAACCATAACGCCGTAAGCTCCAAGGCCAGTGCTGTGAGTGCCAGTAATAACCAGGCACCGCGACCACGCGAACATTGGTTTAAATATCGCAACATATTGCATTCCCTGTAAACGTCAAGCCCGCAGTGTAAACCAAAAGTCGCTGCACGCCATCCTGCGTGGATAAAAAATCATGTACAAACATGACCTGACACTGCTCCAGATTAATGACCTCACGCAAACCGCCACACAGCATGTTATTGCTGTTCGTCGGTGGCGCTAAACCGGATAGGCAAGACCGCAGCCGTTGCGGTGGTGCAGGCGCAAAAATGAGGTGTGATGCGGGCTTAAATGGCGTCAAAGATTATCAGGGTAATCTGTCTTAATTTTGTGCTAAACCGCGCTTTTAATCGTTGTGCAGGCTATATCCGCTATAGGGCGTCTGGTATGATGAGTGCCCATTACGATCCAGAAAGCAATGAGAACACACAGTTATGGTTATTAAGGCGCAGAGTCCAGCCGGATTTGCTGAAGAGTATATAATTGAAAGCATCTGGAACAGCCGTTTTCCACCCGGATCGATTCTTCCTGCTGAACGTGAGCTTTCTGAACTGATTGGCGTGACGCGCACCACGTTACGTGAAGTTTTACAGCGTCTGGCACGTGACGGCTGGCTGACGATTCAGCACGGTAAACCCACGCGCGTTAACAACTTCTGGGAAACCTCGGGTCTTAATATTCTTGAAACCCTCGCGCGTCTCGATCACGACAGCGTGCCCGCACTGATCGATAACCTGTTATCCGTTCGCACCAATATTTCCTCTATCTTTATTAGCCGCGCATTACGCCATTATCCTGAGAAGGCGCGCGAAGTGCTGGAGGCCGTCAATAGTGCTGAAGACCAGGTCGATAGCTATACCGAACTGGATTACAAGGTGTTCCGTGGCCTGGCGTTTGCCTCCGGCAACCCAATCTATGGCCTGATCCTGAACGGGCTAAAAGGGCTCTATACCCGGGTTGGACGACACTACTTTTCTAATCCGGAAGCCCGCAAAGTGGCCCGGGATTTCTATCAGACGCTGCTTGCCCTGTGTGATAAAGAGCCCACTCAGGACGAAATTGTCGAGTGCGTGCGCCGCTATGGCCGTCAGAGCGGGGATATCTGGCATTCAATGCAAAAAACGATGCCTGACGATTTAGGCAGCAAGCGTTAATAAAAAACCGGACGTGACGTCCGGTTTTTTTTTGTCCATTTACAGCGGGGAGTTACGCGGTGGATTTCGGTCCAGTAGCTCTACCGTTCCGTCTTCATTCTGTTGTTCCAGAATCACATCAAACCCCCACAGGCGATGGACGTGCTTAAGCACTTCCCGGCGGCTTTTATCCAGCGGTGCACGACTTTGCGGTACATAGCGCAGGGTCAGTGAACGATCGCCGCGTAAGTCGACGTTATAAACCTGTATGTTGGGTTCCAGATTACTCAGGTTGTACTGCGCCGAAAGCTGCTGGCGAACGGCGCGGTAGCCGGATTCATCGTGGATAGCTGCAATCTCCAGAAAGTTATTACGATCGTCATCCAGCACGGTAAACAGACGGAAGTCACGCATGACCTTAGGCGACAGGAACTGGCTGATAAAGCTCTCATCTTTAAATTCACGCATCGCAAAATGCATCGTTTTAAGCCAGTCAGAACCCGCAATATCCGGGAACCAGTAGCGATCTTCTTCGGTTGGCGACTGGCAAATGCGTTTGATGTCCTGGAACATGGCAAAACCTAACGCATACGGATTAATCCCGCTGTACCACTGGCTGTTATAAGGCGGCTGAAAAATGACGTTGGTATGGCTGTGCAAAAACTCCATCATAAAGCGTTCAGACACTTTGCCTTCATCATAGAGGTGATTCAGGATGGTGTAGTGCCAGAAGGTTGCCCAGCCTTCATTCATCACCTGGGTTTGTTTCTGCGGGTAAAAATACTGGCTCACCTTACGGACGATACGCAAAATTTCACGCTGCCAGGATTCAAGCAGCGGGGCATTCTTTTCCATAAAGTAGAGCAGGTTTTCCTGCGGCTCTGACGGGTAACGCGCCGCTTCAATCTGAGTGGCTTCTTTTTCCCGTCGTGGCAGCGTACGCCACAGCGTATTCACCTGACTCTGTAAATACTCTTCACGGCTTTTCTGCCGTGCTTTCTCTTCCTGCAGCGAGATTTTCTGCGGACGTTTATAGCGATCAACCCCGTAGTTCATTAAGGCATGGCAGGAGTCAAGCAGGCGCTCTACCTCCTCTACACCGTAACGCTCTTCACAGTCAGAGATGTAATTTTTAGCAAACAGCAAATAGTCGACGATGGAGCTGGCGTCGGTCCAGCTCCGAAACAGGTAGTTGTTTTTAAAAAAGGAGTTATGTCCGTAGCAGGCATGGGCCATCACCAGCGCCTGCATGGTCATGGTGTTCTCTTCCATCAGGTAGGCGATACAGGGATTGGAGTTAATCACAATCTCGTAAGCCAGGCCTTGCTGTCCGTGTTTATAGCGCTGTTCGGTCTCGATAAATTTTTTGCCGAATGACCAGTGCGAGTAGTTAATCGGCATGCCGACACTGGAGTAGGCATCCATCATCTGTTCAGAGGTGATCACTTCAATTTGGTGCGGGTAGGTGTCCAGACCGTAGTGTTTGGCTACACGGTCAATTTCAGCCAGATAGACATCCAGTAATTCGAATGTCCAGTCAGGACCATCGCTAATTCGTTTGCTGTCCATGAGGGAATCGTCAAAGATTGTGGTCATAGCGCACCTCTGTTTTGGCGAACGAGCTAACGCTGACTGGCTGCCCGTTACGATTTATTTAAGGCTCTTCCTGAGAAAGGAAACCCAAAAAAACTGAGTGAACATATCAATGATAGTTCACTGTCGCTTATCCGATCGGGGAACTCAAACGAATTCTTTGGCAGAAAAATCATTTCAGGTTGAAAGGGTTGGGATTAAATAGCCCTACTTGCTGTGCTGTGGGTTTTTTTTAGCATAAAGCACTGCTTTTTAGGATAAAGGCGCGCGTCAAATGATTCTCCTGCAAGAGGATGAATTAACTATAAACAATGTCATTTATGCCTGATTTTTTGCATCAGGGCGCATAAATCTCTGAATTTCAGTCTGTGAAATGATTTTAGTTACCTGCTGACGGAAAAAGAGGTGAAATAGTTGAATTGTTTAGAGGATGTTTCCACTTTGTGATCACACTGAATGTAAACCAGTGAACAGTGGATTATGCTTTTTAATTTCGCGGGGGACTTATGCACGTAGTGATTCTTGGAAGTGGCGTAGTAGGCGTAACAAGCGCATGGTATCTGGCGCGTGCCGGGCACCAGGTCACCGTGATCGATCGTCAGCCTCAGCCCGCTATGGAGACCAGCGCCGCGAATGCCGGACAGATCTCTCCGGGCTATGCTGCGCCCTGGGCGGCACCGGGTGTACCGCTGAAGGCAATGAAATGGATGTTCCAGCGTCATGCTCCACTGGCAATCCGGCTGGACGGCAGTCGCTTTCAGCTTGAATGGATGTGGAACATGCTGCGTAACTGCGATATGCGTCATTACCAGCAAAACAAAAGCCGCATGGTCCGCCTGGCAGAATACAGCCGTGATTGCCTGAAAGCGCTCCGTGCCGAAACCGGCATTGCCTACGAAGGCCGCCAGGGCGGCACGCTGCAGCTGTTTCGTACCCAGCAGCAGTTTGACAGCGCCAGTAAAGACATTGCTGTACTGCGCGAAGCCGGCGTGCCCTACGAGTTGCTGGAGGCGCATCAGCTGTCCAGCGTCGAGCCTGCACTGGCGGCGACCCACCATAAACTCACCGGCGGATTACGCCTGCCGAATGATGAAACCGGGGATTGCCAACTTTTTACTCAACGTCTGGCTAAAATGGCCGAAGAAGCCGGAGTTGTCTTCCGTTTTAATACGCCAATCGATCAGTTGCTACGCGACGGCAATCGTATTTATGGCGTGAAGTGCGGTGAGGAAGTGATTAAAGGCGACAGCTATGTCGTGGCGCTGGGTTCTTATTCGACCTCGCTGATGAAGAATATCGTCGATATTCCCGTCTATCCGCTTAAAGGCTATTCCCTGACGATTCCGGTGACCAATCCCGATGCGGCACCGGTTTCTACAATTCTTGATGAAACCTATAAAGTGGCAGTGACGCGCTTTGATAACCGTATTCGCGTCGGCGGCATGGCCGAGATTGTTGGTTTTAACACCAAACTGCTGGAGGCGCGTCGTGAAACCCTGGAGATGGTGGTCACAGACCTTTATCCTGAAGGCGGTGATGTCAGCCAGGCGAGTTTCTGGACCGGCCTGCGCCCTATGACGCCAGATGGAACGCCGGTGGTTGGCGCTACGCCGCTCTCGAACCTTTATCTGAATACCGGACACGGTACACTGGGATGGACAATGGCGTGCGGCTCCGGTCAGTTACTCGCTGACGTTATGTCCGGGACATCATCCGCGATAGCCGCAGATGATCTCACCGTCTTTCGCTATTTACCCGGTTTTGCGGCCAGCCGATCGCCGCTTCGCAACGTTAACGCTACCCGTTAAGCCTTCAGGGAGAGGAAGTATGTCACGTCCAATTGTCGCTACCATCGATCAACACGCGTTGCGACATAACCTGGCGATTGCGCGCCGGGCGGCTCCTGCGTCACGCATCTGGTCAGTGGTCAAAGCGAATGCCTATGGTCACGGCATTGCCCGCGTATGGGAAAGCCTGTCAGCGACCGATGGTTTCGCTCTGCTTAACATGGAAGAGGCCATTATGTTGCGCGAGCAGGGCTGGAAAAAGCCGATATTACTGCTCGAAGGGTTCTTTCACCCTTATGACCTGGCATTAATCGATCGCTACCGACTGACCACCAGTGTGCACAGCAACTGGCAGATTCACGCCCTGGCCAATGCCACGCTTTCTGCGCCTGTTGATATTTATCTGAAGATCAACAGCGGTATGAACCGTCTGGGGTTCCGTCCTGAGCAGGTCAATGGGATCTGGCATAAACTGCGTGCGATTGAAAACGTCGGGGATATCACGTTGATGGCGCACTTTGCCGATGCGGAAAATCCTGACGGTATTGTCGAGCCGTTAAAGCGCATCGCGCAGGCCACGGAAGGGCTGGAAAGCCCGCTTTCATTGTCCAATTCGGCCTGTACGCTGTGGCATCCCGAAGCACATCACGACTGGGTGCGCCCGGGGATCATACTGTACGGCGCCTCACCAAGCGGTGACTGGCAGGATATCGCCAGCAGTGGTCTGAAGCCGGTGATGACGCTCACCAGTGAGATTATTGGCGTGCAGCAACTTCAGGCTGGAGATGGCGTAGGCTATGGCTACCGCTATCATGCAAAGCAGCCACAGCGCATCGGCGTGGTAGCCTGCGGTTATGCAGATGGTTATCCGCGCCATTCACCGACAGGCACCCCGGTTGCTGTTGACGGCATTATGACGCAGGTTGTCGGCGCGGTGTCTATGGACATGATTACGGTTGATCTCACGCCTTGCCCGCAGGCTGGCATTGGCTCGTCTGTCGAGTTATGGGGCGAAAACGTCAAAATCGATCAGGTGGCGAAAGCAGCCGGAACCGTGGGCTATGAGCTCATGTGCGCACTGGCCCCCCGCGTTCCGGTTAAGCTTATTTAACAGCGGTAATACGACTTTGCATGTTTTTGCTGCAGCGCCAGGCCAGGAAGGCCAGCGCTGCGCCCAGCAGCATCATTAACGTCAGCGACAGCTTTTCTGCCATCGGCAGGGCCACGACGATCAGACTGCCTGCTGCGCCTCCCGCCATCTGAATAAACCCCTGCAGCGCTGAAGCGACGCCCGCCTGTTGTTGATAGGGCTCCAGCGCATAGCTGGTGGCTGGCCCAACGGTGAAGGCCAGGCCAGCGACGGCAACCGCGACCGGAAACATATACAGCGCCCAGTGGGATTGCATACTCGCAGGGAATAACGTCATGCCTGCCACCAGCAGCACGGCACCCGTTAGCATCGTAATAAAGCCGATGGCCAGGCAAAACGGTCGGCCCGCTTTACGAATCGCTTTATTCACCACCACGCTAACCATCATGATCCAAAAACCATTGGCGCCGAAGACGAAAGAGAAAGCCAGAGGGGACAGACCGCCTTCGGTCATTAATACCTGTGGGGCCAGTGACACATAGGTCAGCACCATGCCCAGGGCCCCCGCATTGGCAAAAGCAAAGGCCAGGAAGCGAGGTTGACGGAGAATGGTGGCGTACTGATTCACGGGAAGGCCTTTAACGCGCAGCGTATCCGCCGGGCGCGTTTCAGGAAGCCAGACGATAACCATCAGCATCACTACTGCCGCGTAAGCGCACAGGAACCAGAAGGGCGCTCGCCAGTCAAAGGCGCTGGCCAACAGCCCACCCAGTAACGGAGCCAGTGCGGGCACAATATTCAGTGCGCCATTCAGGAAGCCATAAGCCCGGGCGGCATCATCGCCGCTCAGTCGGTCGCGCACGCCGCTAAAGGCCACCACCGCGCTGCAACATACCGCGCAACCCTGTACCAGACGGGCCAGTAAAAACAGCGGGAAAGAGGTCGCTGTGGCGGCGATGGCGCTGCCAGCAATATAGAGCGCCAGGCCCAGCAAGGCGATGGGCTTACGTCCATAGTTGTCCACCAGCGGGCCACTGACCAGTTGCCCCAGGCCCATCACCAGCAAAAAGAGTGGGATAGTCGTTTGCACCAGGGCAACAGGTGTTGATAAGCCTTCGGCGATCTGGGGCAGCGTCGGTAAATAGAGATCGATGCCTAAAGGTGCCAGTAACACCAGGCTCAATAACAATAAGGTATATTTTTGCATAGCAACCAGAGGGTAAACGTTCGATAAAGCGAGGGAAGAGGGTAATGATTAACAGGACAAAAGGAAAGCGAATTACCGGGCGAAATCGCGATGCCTGTCCGAAACAGGCATCGCTGGCTACATCAGTAAGCGCCGTCGCGGCGGAATACCACGCCCGCCGTTTTAAACAGAATGGCGATGTCCGTCCACAACGCCCAGTTTTTAACATACCAGGAGTCAAAATAGACGCGGGTATCGTAATCAATATCGTTACGACCGCTGACCTGCCATAACCCGGTCATGCCCGGTTTTGCCATCAGATAGTAATCCACATCGCCGGCATAACGCTCAAGCTCAGCCTCAATCACCGGTCGTGGTCCCACCAGACTCATTTCGCCACGGATCACGTTCCAGAGCTGCGGTAACTCATCAAGACTGGTTTTACGCAGGAAGCCGCCAATGCCTGTAATGCGTGGGTCTTTCTTAAGCTTAAAGTCTTTGTCCCATTCCCGGCGGGCCTCTTCGCTGGTCGCCAGGAGTTTTTCCAGAACCTCTTTGGAATTCGTGACCATCGAGCGGAACTTGAGACATTTGAACTTTTTGCCATCCTGGCCGATACGTTCGTGACCGTAAATCGCATTGCCGCCGTCACGCTTGACCATGTAGCAAAGCAGGGCGAAGACCGGTGCAAGGAAGAGCAGTAGCAATGATGCCACCACAATATCGAAGCCACGCTTCAGGAAGCGTGAGGAATGCTTCGCCAGGTTATTACTTACGCGCAGAATCATCACTTCATGGCTAAAAATAAACGACATGTCCGTACCGTACAGCGGCACGCCGCGTAAGGTCGGGATCACTGACACGGAACGGCAGTTCATTTTGGATAAAAACTTCAACCAGCGATCGCGTTCCGGCTGCTGCTCATACTCCATCGCGACAATAAACTGCACATTGTCACGGTCGATGGTGTTCCAGTTGATATCCTTCGCCGAGATGACGGGCACGCCGTTAACACTCTGCTGCTGCGGCGCGTCTTCTACAGAGATAAACGCCTGAACGTTATAACCGAGAATTTCTTCACTTTGTAAGGCCGCGAAGGCTTCGGTGGCGTTGCGACCTGAACCAATGATGATGGTCTCTTTTTTCCATTGACCGGCTTTATTAATGGCTTTTTTTACGCCGGCGCGCATCAGTGGCAGCAGAAGCAGGGCATAGCTCCAACTGAACACCCACACCATGCGGGAAAAGTCCCATTTAGAAAACGCGATTAATGCCAGATCGAGCAGAGAGAAAACAACCAGTGTTTTGATAATCTCTTTCAGTTCGAACCAAAAGGGTTTGCGGTAAGTGTAGTGGCGCAGACGCATCCAAAACCAGCCAGTACATAATACCGACATAATAAACTGCGCAATAAAACGGTTTTCAATTTGATGCGGTGGAATAAACGCATCAAGATCTCCCCAAATACCCTGAATAGTGGCAGCAGAGAGAAACAGCGCTAAATTCAGCGCAATAAGGTCGGAAAAACTGAGTGCAAACTTTACAAGAATATTCTTACGAAGACCGCTCCATGAGCGACTCGCATTGTTTATTACCATTGTACTTGCCATAAAACCTGCTCTCTTAATTAAGTAAAAGATGGCCTGACCAGAATCAAGTACGCGTTCAGGGGTTAACGACTGAAAATCCAAAACCGGGATGTTTTCAGTTTGTTACAGTCATTAGAGCCATTAACGCTGCAAGAAAAAATTTCGCTAAGCGTGAGTTGAGTCACGTAAAAATGCAGCACTGGGGAAGAGTATGCAGGAGATATTTGACAGAGTTAATACGGAATAATTCTTAAAAAACCAGGCGATAATCGCGTGAGTTTGGTTTAAGTGGCTAATTTGAAAGATAATATTTTAAAAGTATAACTTATGAGCAGTGCGTACAGGGGCTTTTTTTAGGAATTACCGCCAAATCCACTGTCTGGCGGCAATTCACAGGATCATGCTGGTTTTTTTAATACCCAGCGGTCTTGTTGCTTATCGTAATGCCCGATGTGCAAGATGACTTCCTGGTCATCAATCCAGGCAGGAACGCTGGTGTCGTGATCCCAGCCGTCGAGCTGATAACTCAGGCCGGGGTTGGTGTGGCAGGGAATACTCACTGTCACAGGTTCTTCGCTGCTGAATTCTGCATCGACAATTTCGTAGCGACCAATTTTAACCACGTGACCCATGGATAACTCCCGTTTTAACTGAATGTCATAAAAGCTTAGTGCAATTCAGCCAATTAACCGCGCCAATTAATTAAGATTATTCCTTGTCTTCACTTGGGCGCACACCAATTTTCACGATTTGATTATCTTCTTTTTCCGCCACGGTCCAGGTCAGCTGATTCCATTCAATCTGATCGCCTACGACGGGCGTGCCGCCGAGCATGCCGAGCATCAGTTGTCCCAGTGATTGTTGCGCGTTGGTGTGTTCATCCAGTTCAAGACCATATATTTGCGCCACATCGTTCAGGCGAGCGTCGGCATCAAGAATAAAGTCACCGAAGAAACGCTGATCCAGCGAGACAGGCGGCGACTGGCTGAACATTTTTCCCAACGCAGGCAGATCACGCTCACGACCAATGACGCAAATCACGTCGTTTTCTTTTAAACGCGTCGCGCTATCTGGATGCATCAACACGTTATCCCGAAACAGGGCGGCGATGCGGGTTTCACGCGGCATCTGTAGATCGCGCAGCGCGGCGCCTACGCACCATTTGTCGGCACTAAGTTGATAGACAAACTGCTCCCAGGGATTTTCCGGATGGATATCCAGCCCGATGCGGCTGATGGGCGACGCCGTAGGCGGTACCACCACTTTGGCTTTCTTCGCGGCATATCCCAGCGAGGTGCCCTGCAGCATCAGTGAGACCAACACGACAAAGAAGGCAATATTAAAATAGAGCGACGCGTTTTCCAGGCCCGCCATCATCGGGAACACCGCCAGGATAATCGGCACCGCGCCACGCAGGCCCACCCAACTGATAAAAACCCGCTCGCGCCCTGTGAAGCCACGGAAGGGCAATAAGCCGATGAAGACGGACAGGGGGCGCGCAACCAAAATCAACCACAGCGAGAGAATCATGGCAGGGACCGCGATATGCCAAAGATCCGACGGCGTGACTAACAGGCCCAGCACGATAAACATGCCTATCTGACTGAGCCAGGCCATACCATCAAAGGTTTGCAGAATACCAAAGCGGTTGCGGATAGGGCTGTTTCCGAGCAAGAAACCACACAGATACACGGCCAGAATCCCACTGCCTTCGAGGACCGTGGTCAGGGCAAACACCAGAATACCGCCGCTGAGTGCCAGTAAAGGGTAAAGGCCAGGAGCCAGGTTTATGCGGTTAATCAGCTGCTGCAGGGCCCAGCCGCCGCCCAGGCCCAGCACAATGCCCAGACCAAACTGTTGAATCAGGTGTACCACAAACATCCAGTCAAGGCCGGTTTTGCCCTGCTCGATCATCTCTATCAGCGTAATGGTGAGAAACACCGCCATAGGATCGTTGCTGCCAGACTCAATTTCCAGCGTTGAGCTTACGCGTTCATTCAGGCCTTTATCGCCCAGCAGTGAGAACACTGCCGCCGCATCGGTGGAACCGATAATGGCGCCAATTAAAAAGCCCTGCATCATATCGAGCCGGAAAAGCCATGCGGCGACCAGGCCGGTTAATCCAGCCGTAATAATGACGCCTACCGTTGCCAGCGACAGTGCCGGGCCCAGCGCCACCTTAAACGAGCTGGCTTTGGTGCGCATTCCGCCATCCAGCAGAATAATCGCCAGGGCGAGGTTAGAAATCAGGTAAGCGGCTGGGTAATTATCGAAGGCGATACCGCCGATGCCATCAATCCCGGCTAACATTCCCAGCGCCAGGAAAATGACCAGGATAGGAATGCCCAGACGGGATGAAAAGGAACTGAGTAAGATACTCGACGCAACCAGCACGGACCCAATAATAAAAAGACTATAAACAATAGTGTGGTTCAAACCCGGTCTCCTGAGATACGGCAATCAATGTTAGCTAATGTGTAGAAACACCCATGCTATGTCTGCAAGATAATGTTTTATCAATGAGTTGTCATGGTCATTATGCAATTTATATCAATTGCTAATGCCTTTGTTACTCCAGTTTAACGATATTAATAGAGTAGTTGGAGGGTTTGTGACGGGGAAGGCCATGTTTTAACAGGTTATTAGACAAAAAAAAGCCGACAGGGCGTCGGCTTCGTGTCTCAGGCTTCCATTGCCTGCTTGTGAAACAGCTCACGGAACACCGGGTAGATATCCTCGGGTTCACGAATGTGCTGGATCGCAAAGTTATCGAATATCGACTGCAGGTGTTCATATTCGCGCCACAGGGTCTGGTGAGCACGACGGGTGATTTCAATATAGGTGTAGTAACGGACGACCGGTAAGATGTTCTTCGCCAGAATCTCATGACACAGCGGTGAATCATCCGCCCAGTTGTCGCCATCTGACGCCTGAGCAGCGTAGATATTCCACTGTGCCGGATCGTAACGCTCTTTGACCACTTCATCCATGAGCTTCAGGGCGCTCGACACGATGGTCCCGCCGGTTTCCTGTGAATAGAAAAACTCCTGCTCGTCGACTTCTTTGGCCTGTGTATGGTGCCGGATATAAACCACATCGACATTTTTGTAAGTGCGGCTCAGGAACAGGTAGAGCAAAATATAAAAGCGTTTTGCCATATCCTTGGTAGCCTGATCCATGGAGCCCGAGACGTCCATCAGACAGAACATAACCGCCTGGCTGGAAGGTTCAGGGCGTTTTTCAAAGTTTTTGTAGCGTAAATCAAAGGTATCGATAAAGGGCACCCGAGCGATACGCGCACGCAAGTCGGCAATCTCTTTGCGTAAGCGCTCCTCTTCGAGCAACTGAGCCGGTTCTGACTTTTCAACCGTGGCGAGTTCATCTTCAAGCTGATGCAGCTGGCGACGTTTACCTGCGGTCATGGCAGTACGACGCGCCAGAGAGTTCTGCAGAGAACGCACCACGCTGATGTTGGCCGGCACACCATTAGAGGTAAAACCCGCACGGTGGGTTTTATACTCGTTTAACTGGCGGTGCTGATTTTTACGCAAGTTGGGCAGCGCCAGATCTTCAAACAGCAGGTCCAGATATTCATCTTTGGAGATCTGAAAAACGAACTCATCCTGACCTTCACCGTCCTGACCGGCGTTGCCCTGACCGGAACCGCTGCCACCGCCGCCCTGCGGCCGCTCAACACGGTCATTTTGTATAAAGTGATCGTTGCCCGGATGGACACGATGGCGTTGCCCGCCGCGACCCTGATGGAAAATCGGTTCATTGATGTCATCAATCGGGATGGAAACGGATTCGCCACTACTGATGTCGGTCACCGAGCGTTTATTGATGGCCTCGGAGATCGACTGCTTAATCTGGGACTTATAACGACGCAAGAAGCGCTGGCGGTTGACCGCGCTCTTGTTTTTACCGTTTAGTCGGCGATCGATAAAATAGGCCATGATGTTCCCCCAAACTACATTGCAAGCAGGCCGGGCTGTCCCGTCCTTAAGTGACCGGTGCTATCCCGCACCGGTTTGCTTACAGACTCTGATCAGGACGATTTACGTACGCGCAGATACCATTCACACAGCAGGCGAACCTGTTTGCGGGTATAGCCTTTTTCCATCATGCGATCGACAAAATCATCATGCTTCTTCTGCTCATCCGTGGACGTTTTCGTATTGAATGAAATAACCGGCAACAGCTCTTCGGTATTTGAGAACATTTTTTTCTCAATCACCGTACGCAGTTTCTCATAACTGGTCCAGTTCGGATTGCGGCCGTTATTATGGGCCCGTGCACGCAGCACAAAATTGACAATTTCATTACGGAAATCTTTAGGATTACTAATCCCCGCAGGTTTCTCAATTTTTTCCAGTTCCGCATTAAGTGACTCACGGTCAAACAGCTGCCCTGTATCAGGATCGCGATACTCCTGATCCTGAATCCAGAAATCGGCATAAGTGACATAGCGGTCAAAGATATTTTGACCATATTCGGAATAGGATTCCAGATAAGCTGTCTGAATCTCTTTGCCAATAAACTCTGCATATTTCGGAATTAAATAACCTTTCAGGTGCTCAAGGTATTTTTCCGCCTGATCTTGCGGGAACTGCTCACGTTCTATTTGCTGTTCCAACACGTAAAACAGGTGAACAGGGTTGGCTGCCACTTCAGCATGATCGAAGTTAAAGACGCGGGACAGAATTTTAAAGGCGAAACGGGTCGACAATCCGTTCATCCCTTCGTCTACGCCGGCGTAGTCATGGTATTCCTGCCAGGACTTCGCCTTGGGATCGGTATCCTTGAGGCTTTCACCGTCATATACACGCATCTTGGAGTAGATACTGGAGTTATCCGGATCTTTCATGCGTGACAGAATGGAGAATCGCGCCAGAGTTTCCAGCGTGCCGGGCGCGCAAGGCGCCGTGGACAGCTCACTGTGATTCAGGAGTTTCTCGTAGATCTTAATCTCTTCGGATACGCGGAGGCAGTAAGGCACCTTAACGATGTAAACACGATCAAGGAACGCCTCATTGTTTTTGTTGTTACGGAACGTCACCCACTCAGATTCGTTCGAGTGCGCCAGAATGATACCGTTAAACGGCAGAGCAGAGATGCCCTCTGTACCGTTATAGTTACCTTCCTGGGTGGCGGTTAACAGGGGATGCAGCACTTTAATGGGTGCTTTAAACATCTCAACGAATTCCATGATGCCCTGGTTCGCCCGGCATAACGCACCTGAGTAACCGTAGGCGTCAGGATCGTTCTGAGCATGGTTTTCCAGTTTACGAATGTCGACCTTACCGACGAGTGCGGAGATATCCTGATTATTTTCATCACCGGGTTCGGTCTTGGCGATGGCTAACTGCTCCAGAATCGACGGCCATACTTTCACCACTTTGAAGCGGGTGATATCCCCACCAAATTCGTGCAGGCGTTTAGCCGCCCATGGCGACATAATGGTGCCAAGGTAGCGGCGGGGTACGCCGTACTCTTTTTCCAGAATATTGGCGTCTTCCTGCGGATTAAACAGGCACAGGGGGTGATCGTTGACCGGGCTGCGTTCGCCATCGGCGCTCAATACAAAGATGGGCACACGCTGCATCAGCGATTTCAGTCGCTCTGCCAGAGAGGACTTACCGCCGCCGACCGGACCCAGCAGATAAAGAATTTGTTTCTTCTCTTCAAGGCCTTGTGCCGCATGTTTCAAGTAAGAAACGATTTGTTCAATCGCTTCTTCCATACCGTAAAACTCTTCAAATGCCGGGTAACGTCCCATCACCCGGTTAGAAAAGATTCGGGAAAGGCGTGGCTCCTGAGCGGTGTCAACCATCACGGGTTCACCGATAGCCATTAACAGTCGCTCTGCGGCGTTGGCGTATGCACTGCGATCCTGTTTACAGATGGTAAGAAATTCCTGCAGTGTGAACTCTTCGTCCTTGGCAGCTTCATAACGCTGACGATAATGATCGAATATATTCATAGCGATGCCCGTCCTTTCGTTTTTAGCACAGGTAAAGGAGCAATAATCAGTGCTCGTACAGCTCCCGGAAGATATTATCTTTTACTACAGCAACCCTTATGCCAACCTGATCATTGTTATCGGGATGCACAACTTTTATGGTTACTCTCTTTCAACAAAACCCTCGGTATTAAGTTTAACTGTAGAAGGCATTCAGGAAATTTCATCATAGATTTTTGATTAGTGAGCCACATATCAATAACAAAATCATTTTGTTGCGAAACCTTTTTGACGCATAAATGGCAAATTTGTGATGTCTCTAACCCGGTTATGCCACATCCTGCCTTAAATTGGGTAGATGATTTTCATATAAGGTTAATTCAGTCTGTAAAAAGCGTTAGACTGTATGAGTGATTGTTATATTTATGGAATGAATAAATTGTGAACCAATTCAAACTTAACACGCTTATCGCACTTCTCCCTTGTTATTTTCTGGGGCAGTCAGTTCAGGCCGCGCCTTTATCACTCGGTGCATCAGTGATTTATGCGCAATCCCCGTATCGTGGTGGGCAGGACCGCTATTTGCCCGTGCCCATCATCAATTATGAAGGAGAAAACTTCTGGTTTAACACGCTACAGGGCGGTTACTACCTGTGGAAAGACCCTCAGGATCAGCTGTCTCTGACGTTGCTGGGCTCACCACAAGAATATGACCCGGGTGACAACGATCTGGGCGATATGAAAGGGCTGGATAAGCGCCGCATGACGCTGATGGGCGGTGCGACCTACAGACATACCGCAGACTGGGGGATTGTTCGTACTTCACTGCTCGGTGACGTGCTCAACAACAGTAATGGCATCATCTGGGATCTTACCTACCTCTACCGCTTTAACTTCGGTGATTTTACCTTAACGCCGGGGATTGGGGCCATGTGGAACAGCGCGAATCAGAACCGTTACTACTATGGCGTGTCTGGCCATGAGAGCGATCGTACCGGTATCAACCGCTATCATCCCGATGACAGCTGGTCACCTTATGCGGAGCTGAATGCCAGCTACAGCATTACGCCACAGTGGAATGCTAACCTGTCAGGACGCTACACCCGTTTTGCCAGTGAAATCAAAGACAGTCCCATGGTTGATAAAAGTGGACAGTTTACGATCTGGACAGGCGTAAGTTACACTTTCTGATTTGCACCTTAAGAGGGCAGGCGTTGCCCTCTGTTAGTTTGTCTGCCCTATAACAGTGCAGGAGCGTAAAATGGCAAAATACGTTAACGTGGCAGGTCAACAGGCAATACCGGCGATAGGGCTTGGGACCTGGTACATGGGTGAAGACAGCAACAGCCGACAGCAGGAAGTCAGCGCGCTTCAGGCTGGGCTGGATGCGGGCTTGAAAATTATTGATACGGCCGAAATGTACGCCGATGGCGGGGCGGAAGAGGTGGTCGGCGAGGCGCTAAAAGGGCGCCGTGACAGCGCGTTGCTGGTATCGAAAGTTTACCCATGGAATGCCGGAGAATATGACGCGATAGCCGCCTGTGAAGCCAGCCTGCGGCGTTTGCAAACCGACCGCCTTGACCTCTACCTGCTGCACTGGCGTGGCAGCGTGCCCCTGGACGAAACCATAAGCGCAATGCAAAGCCTGCAGCAGCAGGGAAAAATTGTGCATTGGGGCGTTTCAAACTTCGACAGCGATGATATGGATGAGCTGTGGGCCGAAGCCGGTGGTGAAGCCTGCGCAACCAATCAGGTGCTTTATCATCTGGCTTCACGCGGTATCGAATATGATCTTCTGCCCCTGTGCCAGCAGCATGCGATGCCGGTAATGGCCTATTGTCCGCTGGCTCAGGCAGGACGCTTACGCAATCGGCTGTTTTCAGAGCCAACCCTGGTCGCCATTGCTCAGCAGAAGGGGATTACGGTTGCTCAGCTTCTGTTGGCGTGGGTTATCCGCGCGCCGGGTATGATTGCTATCCCTAAAGCCAGCTCACTGCTGCATGTGCAGGAAAATGCCGCGGCGCTGGATATTAGCCTGAGTGATGAGGAGTGTTTCCTGATCGACAAAGCTTTCCCGCCGCCGCGGCACAAAATGCCACTGGACGTCGTATGAATAGCGCCCTTAAGCCTTAACTCGATTTCCCTTTCAGACGAATCGTGGTCGCCAGTCGGGCCGGTTTTTCGCCCGCACTGCGTAACGGTTTGCTGATGCGAGCCGTTTCCACACAAACCATGGTTTTGTAACCTTCGTTGGGCATGTCTGTCATGCTGCAGGACAGCTCAACGCCTGGGTTCCATGTGACAACGTCACTTTGGTGGTGATGATAAACCTCGATTTGCCGCTGACCCACCTGATCGTTAATCACGGAGCAGTCGTTTGCCGCAGTAAAGATACGGTCAACCCGGCTGGTAAAACGCTGCTTACCGTCACTGGTGCCTTCCTGATTGTCGTTAACCTTATCGATATAGGTATCACCCAGTCCGGAGACATCGACCCCATTGATATCTGCCACGTTAAAGTAGCTGTGCAGCGCAGCGGTGGACTCATAGTCACCATAGGCTTCCAGTTCGATCTCACAGTGCTGCCCAAGACGAAAACGTGCTATCAGCGTAAATTCGTGTGGCCATAACTTTAGCGTCTGTGGATTGCTTTCCAGCACCAGCGTTAAGATCACGCCTTCTTCGTTTTCATCATGAGCAGACAGCTTCCAGGATTGATTACGGGCAAATCCATGCGCCGGTTCACCCGCAGGTCCAAACCAGGGCCAGCAGATGGGGACGCCGCCACGAATCGCTTTGCCTGACGAGAAAGGGCTTTTATCGCTCAGCCACAGCACGTGCTTTTCCCCGCTGGGTTGCCAGGCAATAAGGTGAGCGCCCTGTAACGTTATGGCCGCACGCACGCGAGGATGGCTGACAACGATTGCCGGAAGATCCCCGACCTGACGCTGTGACAGGTAAGGTGTAATCTGTTTAACCACGGGGAGAGAAAAGAGTTTGTCTTGCATGCCCGACTCCTTACGAAATGGATCAAAAAAAGGGTGACCGAAGTCACCCTTATTCTCTTCTGTCTGGCTGCCTTATTTAGCAGAAACCAGCGCAATCAGGTCGAGAACTTTGTTTGAATAACCGGTTTCGTTATCATACCAGGAAACCAGTTTAACGAAGTTGTCATTCAGCGCGATACCGGCTTTAGCATCGAATACTGACGTCAGGATTTCACCGTTGAAATCGGTAGAAACCACGTCATCTTCAACATAGCCCAGCACGTCTTTCATTTCGCCTTCTGAAGCGGCTTTAATAGCGGCACAGATTTCTTTGTAAGACGCTGCTTTTTCCAGACGAACGGTCAGGTCAACAACAGAAACGTTTGGAGTAGGAACGCGGAACGCCATACCTGTCAGCTTGCCATTCAGTTCTGGCAGCACTTTACCTACCGCTTTCGCTGCACCGGTAGAAGAAGGGATGATGTTCTGAGACGCGCCACGACCGCCACGCCAGTCTTTGTGAGACGGGCCATCAACGGTTTTCTGTGTCGCGGTGGTCGCGTGAACGGTGGTCATCAGGCCTTCAACGATGCCGAACTTGTCGTTGATCACTTTTGCCAGTGGTGCCAGGCAGTTAGTGGTACAAGAGGCGTTAGACACGATGTCCTGACCCTGATATTTGTCGAAGTTTGCACCACGAACGAACATTGGGGTGTCATCTTTAGATGGACCGGTCAGAACGACTTTCCTGGCACCCGCAGTGATGTGCTTACGTGCAGTCTCGTCGGTCAGGAAGATACCGGTTGCTTCAGCAACGACGTCAACGCCGACTTCGTCCCATTTCAGGTTAGCCGGATCTCTCTCAGCAGTAACGCGGATTTTCTTACCGTTAACAACCAGAGCGCCGTCCTGTACTTCAACGGTGCCGTCAAAACGGCCGTGAGTAGAGTCGTACTTCAGCATGTACGCCATGTAGTCAGCGTCCAGCAGGTCGTTGATAGCAACGATTTCGATGTCAGAGCGCTGTTGAGCAGCACGGAAAACGATGCGACCGATACGGCCAAAACCGTTGATACCTACTTTGATAGTCATATATTCCACCAGCTAGTTGTTAGTGAATAAAAGGTTGGCTGTAAAATTACAAAAACCTTACCAGGCGTCAAGCGGAATCGTGTCAATTGTTGCGACAGGTCAATCCACTCAACAGGAATTATTTGTGCCGCAACCGCTTGCGCGCACCTGAAAAAAACGTGCTCTGTTGAATCCTTCGCCGAATATATAGGGATATGCCAGAGAAAAGGTGATCGAAGTCACAAATCTACCTTGTAGGATACGGACTGAAGGGTTGAGCACAAAAAAAGACCCGACTAATGTTGATCGTTTGTTAGAATAGTAGTCGATTTTTACAGAATGACATCCCGGAATTGCTCAAATGCCTAAAGAAACCGCACCCGAAGCAAAAATCGCCCAACTGACTGAGATGCAACGTTATGTCACGCAGCAGCGTGGAACGGAGCCACCGTACAGCGGTGCGCTGCTGCACAATAAGCAGGAAGGGATCTACCACTGTTTGGTCTGCAACGCTCCCCTGTTTTTGTCTGACACCAAGTATGACTCAGGTTGTGGCTGGCCCAGCTTCTATCAGCCGGTAAGCGATGACGCGATTCGCTATCTGGAAGATAATTCACATGGTATGCAGCGTGTTGAAATCCGTTGTGGCAGTTGTGATGCCCATCTCGGTCATGTTTTCCCGGACGGTCCACAACCTACCGGTGAACGCTACTGTGTTAATTCCGCCTCGCTGAACTTTACCGATCAGCAGGGTGACGAGACGAAAGGATAACGATGAAACAGCAACTTGACGCGATGCTTGATGCCATGACGCCTGAAATCTATGACCGTCTGGTTATGGCTGTGGAAACCGGAAAATGGCCGGATGGCGTGGCGCTTACCCAGCAGCAGCGTGATAACAGCCTGCAACTGGTGATGATGTGGCAGGCGCGGAATAACGAGGCCCCACAGCATATGACGATCGGTAAAGACGGCGAGATGGTCACCAAGTCTAAAAAGCAGTTGAAAGACGAGTTTGGCATTGAGCCAGACGTGACTCGTATCAACCTGCATTAAGCCTGGACAGCCTGTGAAAGTGACAGGCCGTTCGAGACGTGAAGGGCTGGCAACAAGCCAACCCTTCACGTTCAGCTTCAGATAATAACCGCACCCTGTGCTGCCATCTGCGCCAGGGCAATTTCGCTGTCTTCAGGATTGAGATTCACGCCCCGGCAACCTTCTGCCACCACGTTGACCTGATAGCCCAGTTCCAGTGCATCCAGAACGCTGTATTTCACACAGTAATCGGTCGCCAGGCCCAGCATCACCAGATGCGTGATGTCGCGCGCACGCAACCAGCTGTCCAGCTCGGTTTTACGCCGGTGGCCGTTATCAAAAAAGGCGCTATAGCTGTCAACGTCCTGATCTTCACCCTTGTGGAAGACCGCGTCAAACAGGCTGCGGTCAAGCCCAGGATGAAAGTCTGCGCCGGTTGAGTGCTGAATCCCATGATCCGGCCACCAGATTTGGGGCAGACCATTAAGCTCACCCAGGGTATAAACCGGCTCACCAGACACGGAGGCAAAACTGCCATGGTTGGCAGGGTGCCAGTCCTGTAATGCCACAACGCACTCACCTTTTTCGCGAAAGGCACGGGCATAGCGATTAGCAATCTCTACCGTATGATCGCCTTCTGTAACGGCCATGGGGCCGCCGGGGCAGAAGTCGTTCTGAATATCAATAATGATCAGTGCCCGTTTCATTCCCGTTTGCTCCGTCTCAATCTTCGGTCAGTTCGCCACGCAGGTTTTGCTGCATTTTGGCACGGATTTGCTCGCTTGAGAGATCCTGACTTAACAGATAGTGAAGTTTTGTCAGGGCGGCTTCTACCGTCAGATCAAAGCCACTGATGACGCCCGCATGTTCCAGCGCATTTCCGGTTGCGTAGCCGCCCATATTGACCTTACCGGAGATACATTGGGTGAGGTTAACCACCACAATGCCGCGCTCGCTGGCCTGCTGTAGCTCAGACAGGAACTCGGCGTTCTGCGGGGCATTGCCTACGCCGTAAGAGCGCAAAATAAGGGCTTTAACCGGCTGGCGCAAAAAGTTACGCACGACATCCGCCGATATGCCGGGATAAATCGTCACCACGCCAATGGGCTGCGGCGTGATCGTATGTACGATGAGCTCGCCCTGACCTTGCGGTGCAGGCGGTGTGTTCAGGCGGCGAATATGGATGCCGGCTTCCAGCAGGGCTGACAGATTGGGTGAGGCAAACGCATTAAATCCGTCGGCATGAGCTTTTGTCGTACGGTTACCGCGATAGAGGGTGTTATTAAAAAACAGCGTTACCTCGTTAACCGGATAGTTAGCGGCAACATACAGCGAGTTCAGCAGGTTTTGCTGACCATCTGAGCGCAATTCGGCTAACGGGATTTGCGAGCCGGTCACAATGACCGGTTTTGCCAGGTTTTCCAGCATAAATGACAATGCTGAGGCGGTAAAAGCCATGGTATCTGTACCATGCAGGATTACAAAGCCATCATAGCGGTCGTAATTCAGCCGGATATCTTCGGCAATGGACTGCCAGTCCTGAGGCGTCATATCGGACGAATCGATCAGGGGCTGATATTCATGGATCGTGAAGTCAGGCATTTCCGGGCGATGGAATTCGGGCATTTTTGCCAGTTCTTGCTGTAGGTGACCTGAAACCGGAATATAACCTTGAGCAGAGCGTTGCATACCGATGGTACCGCCGGTGTAGGCAACGTAGATGTTTTTCTTTTGCATAGGTGAACTCAGACTTGCTGTAAAACGCGCAGTATAAGGGGAACAGCAGGGAAAAGCAGCCCGACCAGCAGTCGGGCTGAGAGGTTTATCGCACTTCACCGCAGGTCAGGCAGAAGGCATAACGGTTTTGTGGATCGTTAAGATGGTCGAACAGGCCGGGCTGATTTCGCATGGCGCTCATGACATCGTACATCGGCGCGGGCAGCCAGGCTTTCAGCTGGCCAGGCAGCACGGCCTGAACAGAGGCGTTCATCTGGTTCAGCATCAAATCGACAAAGCCGGGATCTTCCTGATACCAGTCAAGCTGCGGTTGTGAAACCTTCGCCAGCTCGGCCGCTTTCTTCACCGCATCGTCAAAATCACCCAGTGCATCCACCAGTCCATTGGCTTTCGCGTCGCTTCCGGTCCATACATGACCCTGGGCGATGGCGTCGATTTGCTCCGGCGTTTTGTGACGTGAGGTCGCAACCAGTCCAACAAAGTTGTGGTAACCGTTTTCGATGGTCAACTGCATCAACTGCTGAACTTCAGGCGGCAGCGCTTTGGTGCTGGCGACATCCGCCAGGGGTGAGGTCGCGACGCCGTCCGTATGGACACCGATGCTGTCCAGGGTATTCTCCAGCGTATTAATCACGCCGAAGATACCGATAGAACCGGTCAGGGTGACAGGACTGGCGATAATGTAGCTGGCTGGGGTGGAAATCCAGTAACCACCTGAAGCTGCCATCCCGCCCATGGAAACCACAATCGGTTTACCGGCAGCTTTCGCCGCGGCCAGTTCGGAACGGATAGCTTCCGAGGCCGTTACGCTACCGCCAGGGCTGTTGACCCGCAAAATGATCGCTTTGATCTTAGGGTCCAGCCGCGCATCACGAATCTGTGCCGCCGTGGTATCACCGCCTACATTGCCCGGCGTTTCATCACCGTCCATGATGGCGCCGCTGGCCATAACAACGGCAATATTGCCTTTCTGTTGGCTGGCGTCCGGTTTAACGTTGTAGTCATAAATACTGACGCTGCGATAATCGCTGCTCTGTTTATCAAAACCAAAGGTCTTGATGAGCATCTGATCGGCATCAGCACGTGAGCCCAGAACATCGACCAGTTTGTTATCCAGCGCATACTGACCGGTATCGCCTTTAACGGCCTGTAGGCCGGCAATGATGGCTGTAGCGCCAGGGAACAGCTGCTCAGGGGTGATCTGACGGTTAGCCGACACGGTATTAAGGTAATTCTGCCAGAGTTGTCCCACCCAACGGGTGTCCGCATCGCGCGCGGCAGGCGACATATCATCACGCAGGAAAGGCTCAACAGCAGACTTATAGGTGCCAACGCGGAAGACATGTGAATTGACCTTCAGCTTGTCGAGCAGCGTTTTGTAGTACAACCCATTGGTGGCGAAACCATGCAGGTCAACGGTCCCCTGAGGTGACAGGTAGATTTTTGTCGCATAACTGGCAAGGTAGTACTGGGCCTGACTGTAACTGTCGCCGAAGGCGTAAATGGGTTTGCCGCTCTCACGAAATTCGCGCAGCGCTTTACCAACATACTGCAGCGACGGCTGATCGCCGCCGGCAAAGTCACGCAGATCTAACACCATGCCTTTAATATTGCTGTCGCCCTTTGCCTGACGAATCGCATCAACCACATCAAACAGGGAGTTTTCCTGTAGGCGGTCGCTGCTGGTGCCTAATAACTGGCGACCAATTTTACTCAGGCGATTGCTGACGGAAGGTTTATCGACCAGCACACCGGTCAGATCAACTTTTAAAGCGCCTTGTTGCACCGGGGCAGAATGACTGCCTGAGCCGCTGACCTGAAGCCAGATCCCGACACAGACGACAATCAAGAAAATCAGGAACAGGTTAAGGATACATTCCCTGATAAAGTTCAACACTCGCCAGATCCCGCGGAACAGACCAGCAATTATTCGCCACAATGTGCGCATCACACTCTCCATATTGATATACCGGAAATAGCCGCTTTGTAGGCCAGGTCTCCGTTGACGACCTCATCCTAAAGAGCGGCGCAACAAAAGTCAGCAGGAAATCACCCTGGACTGTTACAAAAAATCCACCTGTGCCAGGATTATGCGTGCTTTAACCCCTCAGGAGAAAAACATGGATGCACTTGAATTATTGGTTAATCGTCGTTCGGCCTCCCGCTTAGCGGAGCCAGCCCCCGGCGGCGAGGTGCTGGATAATATCCTGCGCGCCGCCATGCGCGCGCCCGATCACGGTACCTTGCAACCGTGGCGCTTTATCATAGTGGAAAATGAGGGCCGCGATCGCCTCAGCCAGCTGCTTGAGAAGGCGGCGCGGGACAATCAACTGGATGAAAAGGCCATTAACAAAGCCAGCCAGGCCCCGTTTCGTGCGCCGATGATTATTACCGTTGTGGCCCACTGTGAGCTGAACCACAAGGTGCCTCGCTGGGAGCAAATCGCGTCGGCAAGCTGCGCGGTGATGGCCATGCAGATGGCGGCGGTCGCCCAGGGCTTTAATGGTATCTGGCGAAGTGGTCCCTGGACCGACGATCCGCAGGTACGCGACGCGTTCGGTTGCCGGGAACAGGACGCTATCGTGGGTTTCCTTTACCTGGGCACACCGCAGCTGAAATCCAGCACTACCGTGGTACATCCCGACACGGCGCCGTTCGTTCGCTATTTCTGAACGCTCCCAGACGAGAGATTGTGCGGTTATTGTGCGAATAGTTCAGCATTGAACCCGGCGCGCTTATCAGCCGCGCGCCGCCAGGCTACCATAGCGCTGCTTCATCTGGCAGCGCATACTCTTCTCCAGGCCTGTGCGTGTGATGCAACCGTTCAGCGGGCTAAGGGGCAGGCATCGTGCCGCTCAACCCTCCGCTGACCGGTTTGCGCTGTCACCCTTGTTGTTTGCTGACGTTAAGGATTACCCGATTTAATGCGTTTGTTTATTGCAGAGAAACCCAGCCTTGGACGGGCCATTGCCGACGTGCTGCCTAAACCGCACCGGCGTGGTGATGGCTTCATCGCCTGCGGCAATGATCAGATTGTCACCTGGTGCGTGGGGCATTTACTTGAGCAGGCGCAGCCTGATGTTTACGACAGCCGTTATGCGCGCTGGTCGCTGGCGGATCTGCCGATTATCCCTGAAAAATGGCGTCTGCAGCCGCGGCCTTCCGTTGCGAAACAACTTAAAGTGGTGGAGGGATTACTGGCGCAGGCCGATGAAGTGGTCCACGCAGGTGACCCCGATCGGGAAGGGCAGCTGTTAGTGGATGAAGTGCTGGATTATCTGCAACTCCCCGCAGAGAAACGCAGTAAAGTGCAGCGCTGCCTGATTAACGACCTGAACCCACAAGCGGTGGAACGGGCCATCAACCGGCTGCGTGAGAATCGCGAATTTATTCCACTCTGCGTGTCCGCCCTGGCACGTGCACGTGCCGACTGGCTTTACGGTATCAATATGACGCGCGCCTGGACGCTGCTGGGCCGCAATGCGGGCTATGATGGTGTGCTGTCAGTGGGAAGGGTGCAAACGCCGGTGTTGGGGCTGGTGGTACGTCGGGACGAAGAGATCGTGAATTTTGTCCCCAAAGACTACTTTGAAGTCAAAGCGCACATTGTCACGCCGGATGAGAGTCGCTTTACCGCCAGTTGGGTCCCCAGCGAAGCCTGTGAGCCCTGGCAGGATGAAGAAGGTCGGCTGCTGAAACGCTCCCTGGCGGAGCATGTGGTGGCACGCATCAGCGGTCAGCCAGCTATCGTTACCGCCTACAATGACAAGCGCGAGAACGAGATCGCGCCGCTCCCTTTTTCTCTCTCTACTCTGCAAATCGAGGCGGCTAAACGCTTTGGGCTGAGTGCGCAGGCGGTACTGGATGTGTGCCAGCGTTTGTATGAAACCCATAAGTTGATCACCTATCCGCGTTCTGACAGCCGTTATTTGCCCGACGAACATTTTGCCGGTCGCCACGCCGTACTCAATGCGATTCAGGCGCATCAACCTGACCTGACGCCACCAGCGGAGTTTGATGCAGACCGCAAAAACCGCTGTTGGGATGACAAAAAAGTGGATGCGCACCACGCCATCATTCCCACCGCTCGCGCCAGCGCCGTCAGGCTTAATGAAAACGAACAGCAGGTTTATGGACTGGTCGCCCGGCAATATTTAATGCAGTTTTGCCCGGATGCGGTGTTCCGTAAATGCACCATCGATCTGGATATCGCGGGCGGTAAATTTGTTGCCAAAGCCCGTTTTCTGGCTGAGGCAGGATGGCGAGCGCTGCTCGGCGGTAAAGAGCGTGATGAAGAAAATGATGGCACGCCGTTGCCTGTCGTCGCGAAAGACGATGCGCTGCTGTGCGAGCGCGGTGAGGTACTGGCGAAGCAGACTCAGCCGCCGCGCCATTTTACGGATGCAACCTTGCTGTCGGCCATGACCGGCATTGCGCGCTTCGTTCAGGATAAAGAATTA
The DNA here is from genome assembly GCF_024520835.1 of Pantoea sp. Fr+CA_20. NCBI lineage: Bacteria > Pseudomonadati > Pseudomonadota > Gammaproteobacteria > Enterobacterales > Erwiniaceae > Pantoea > Pantoea sp. Fr+CA_20. The sequence goes on along the minus strand of NZ_JALNPN010000002.1, from coordinate 2,170 downwards.
AAGAAAGTGCTGCGTGCGACCGATGGTTTAGGAACGGAAGCCACGCGCGCAGGCATTATTGAGTTATTGTTCCGCCGTTCATTTTTACACAAGAAAGGACGCTATATTCATTCGACTGATGCAGGCAAAGCATTGATCCATTCATTACCGGATCTCGCTGCCCGGCCGGATATGACGGCTCAATGGGAATCGACCCTGACGCGTATCAGTGAAAAAGCCTGTCGTTACGATGAGTTTATGCAGCCGCTGGTACAAACGCTGAGCGGGTTAATTCAGCAGGCGCGGCAGCAGCCGTCGGGACAGGCGTTTCGTGGTTTACCATCTACCGGACAAAAACGTCCGCAGCGTAAAGCAAGGCGTAAAACTAAGGAAACCGAATAATGAAATCAGCATGGCTCCTCCTGGCTGTGATGGCTGTTTGCAACCCGGCACAGGCTAACTATCGTCACCAACAGGGTGATGCAGGCGGTAGCGATACCGATGTGATCGTTAATATGCCAGCGGAAGCCTGGACGCAGGGACAAAACCGCCAGCAGAATTGTCTGCAGTGCTGTATTTTTGAAAACCGTAACTATACGGAAGGCGCGGTAGTGAAGTCAGAAGGGGTGCTGCTGCAGTGCGCGCGCGATGAGAAATCGCTGGGTACCAACAATTTGATTTGGAAAATTGTGAAATAAAAACGCGTGGCTTTTTACCACGCGTCAGGGCCGTATCAGAAACGGAAGGTTGACCAGACCGGGGCATGGTCGGACGGTTTTTCCATGCCGCGGATGTCATAATCAATCCCGGTTTCAATGCAGTGCGACGCCAGCCCGGTGCTCGCCAGCAGCAGATCGATGCGCAGGCCGCGATTATCATCAAAGCCTTTTGAGCGATAGTCGAACCAGGAAAAACGGTCGTTAACGTCCGGGTTCTGTGCGCGCCATGTATCGACCAGGCCCCAACTGAGCAGGCGATCCATCCATTCACGTTCCTCAGGCAGGAAAGAGCACTTACCGGTGCGTAACCAACGCTTGCGGCTGTCTTCACCGATACCGATATCAAGGTCGGTACTGCTGATATTCATATCACCCATGATCAGTACCGGCTTATCGGCGGCCAGGCTGTCACTCAGATAGCTTTGCAAATCGCGATAAAACTTCTCTTTCGCCGGAAATTTCGTCGGATGGTCACGGCTCTCGCCCTGGGGGAAATAGCCGTTTATTACGGTGATATCACCGATCGGGCTGGGGATCTCGGCCATGATCAATCGACGCTGCGCATCATCGTCATCGCCAGGAAACCCACGGCGCACAGACACCGGCTGAACTTTGGTCAGCAGCGCCACGCCGTAATGGCCTTTCTGACCATGGTAAAACACGTTATAGCCCAGCTTTGCCACGTCTTCTAACGGAAACATATCGTCATGAACTTTGGTTTCCTGCAGTCCGATGACGTCCGGCTGATGTTTTTCGACCAGCGCTTCAAGTTGATGGGGGCGAGCCCGCAAGCCGTTAATGTTAAATGAAATAAATTTCATGGGATGACCTTCAGCGAATGATAAGCAGGATGGTAGCGATTTTTGCAGTAAAAGTCATGGCAGAGCAGGGCAATTTCAACGAGTGGTAGACAGGCTGTATCAGAAGGGCTTGATGTCAGGATTATTCGACGCGTTGTCTCGCGCTGCTCAACCCGAACCTTGATCGAAGGTTCTCATCCCTCTCCCAGCAGAATAGGGTGATTGGGATTATCTTGGGCAGATCAGGAGAATATTCGAGATGGTGGTGGGAGAAGGATTATTCGGCGCGTCGCGCCTCACCCTGCGGGCTGCGCTGACGCGCGTTGTCTCGCGCTGCTCGACTCGAACCTTAGTCGAAGGTTCTCATCCTTCTCCCCAGATAACTATGATGGTTTTGGTTTCTTAGGGCAGAAAGGCAGCATTTTCGTGATGGTGGTGGGAGAAGGATTATTCGGCGCGTTGCGCCTCACCCTGCGGGCCGCGCTTGCGCGCGTTGTCTCGCGCTGCTCGACTCGAACCTTAGTCGAAGGTTCTCATCCCTCTCCCCGAAGAAAATGGTGATTGAGATTATCTTGGGCAGATCAGGAGAATATTCGAGATGGTGGTGGGAGAAGGATTCGAACCTTCGAAGTCTGTGACGGCAGATTTACAGTCTGCTCCCTTTGGCCGCTC
>NZ_JALNPN010000029.1:0-42705 GCF_024520835.1 Pantoea sp. Fr+CA_20 | reverse complement strand
ATCAGATGTCACCGGCAGAATATGAAAACCAGTATTATCAACGGCTCGGAAGTGTCTAGATTATTCGTGGCGATTCATTTGCCTGGCTGAGTTGCGCATCGGCTTTGTTCAGTTCGATCTGCCACGGCACCGGGTCCAGTGTGAATAAGGTGTCTCCCTGATGGACAAACTGGTTATCCGTCACTTTTAGCGCAACGATGCGCCCTGATATCTGTGGTGTGATATCCACCAACTCGGCACGGACTTTTCCATCCCGTGTCCAGGGTGACTGCATGTAGTAATTCCAGGCCCACCAGGCGCTGAGCAACGCAATGGTGAAAACAATCAGCGTAGAGAAGTATTTTAATCCGGAAAATGTCATCTTTTTCATCCGTGATCCATCAGCCAGAGTGAGCCAGTTACGCACAGCACGAACAGGGAGAGATCAAACAGTGTGGGATGCCAGACTTCGCCGGAGGCGAGCCAGCCGCGCAGCAGTGGGTGAATCAGCAACCAGAGAAAAAAACCGGCCAGCACCGCTTTAAACAGGGGAGGGAAGTAAAGTGACGCCCCGAAAATCAGTTCCGTGAGCGGGTGAACAGTAAGAAATCCGTGGTTGATGATATCCATTATGGTGGTGCATCCTGGAACCGGATGGTGAAATATTTTCAGCCGAAACTGTTCACTTAGTTATTTGTAATTTAACCTTCAAGCTTGCAAAATACTATACAATGCCGCTTGATAGCTAGCATACTAATTATAAGGAGATAACATGGATACCCCTCTCGGAACGGACCTGTCCAGACTGGTACGCATCTGGCGCGCACTGATAGATCAGCGCCTGAAACCGCTCGACCTGACTCAAACGCACTGGGTCACACTGCACAATATCCATCAGCTTCCCCCTGAGCAGTCACAAATTCAGTTAGCCAAAGCCATTGGCATCGAGCAACCTTCGCTGGTCAGAACCTTAGATCAACTGGAAGAAAAGGGGTTAATTACCCGCACCACCTGTGCGCACGATCGCCGTGCCAAACGCATCAAACTGACGCAGCAGGCAGAGCCGGTTATTCAGCAGGTTGAACACGTGATTGATATTACCCGGGATGACATCCTCTCCGGTATCAGCCGCGATGAAATCAATCAGATGGTGTCGCTGATTGCACGCCTTGAGAAGAATATCCTCGAGCTACAGAACAAAGAGAAATAACACCGACGCGCAGTGCGGCAGCACTGGCGTCGGTAGGTTACTGCGTTAGCGTGGAGAAACGGTAACCTGGCTGCCGTCAGTCGCCATTGCCACACGTTGTCCGACGGAGTAACGACTGGCCGCCTGTTTCTGCACCACCATGATGGTATTGCCGTCATCCTTGCGGATTTCCAGCTCGACACCATCAGATTTATTCATCGCACCTTGTACGCCCTGACCTGCAACGCCACCCAGCACCGCACCGCCGGCCGTTGCCAGACTGCGTCCTGCGCCACCGCCGATGGTGTTGCCTAAGAAGCCACCCAGCACCGCACCGCCGATTGCGCCGATGATGTTACTGTCATCGCCGCCCTGAATTTTAACCGGACGCACGGACACCAACGTACCGTATGAAACACTCTGAACCTGTTTGGCTTCACTGGCGCTGTAGGTATCGCCCGACAACGTATCGGTATTGCTACAACCTGCAAGCATTACACCAGTCAAAGCGACCACAATTACACGCTTAATCATTTGAAAACTCCTTTATTCAAGAATGCGCCATATCTCTCGCGAAATCCTGTAAACAGTATAAGACATAAAGCTGGATAGTTGACCTTTGTCGGAACAAAACATGGCTGACGCCAGCATAGACCGTTAAAATTTAACAATGATTCAATCGATAACAGAAAAAGTTCAAAGGCGTTAACTGGCAGGCAATTAATTGATTAAAAACAAATTAATCATGGATTTAGCGGGGAGAGTTTGTCACGCTTATACCAGCGTAATAACATTTTCACCACAACGAAAGGAAAGGCTATGAAATCAGGACGCTACATCGGCGTGATGTCGGGTACCAGCCTTGATGGTGTGGATGTGGTGCTGGCAGCTATCGACGAAAATATAGTGGCGCAGCAGGCAAGCTACTGCCATCCCATGCCGCCTGATTTGCGTCAGGCGATTCTGGCGATATGTCAGGGGCAAACCCTGACGTTGTCACAATTAGGGCAACTTGATACGCGACTGGGGCAGTTGTTTGCTGAAGCGGTACTGACCCTGATGCAGCGAGAATCTCTTGAGGTGGGCGATATCGTGGCCATTGGCTGCCACGGTCAGACGGTGTGGCATGAGCCGCAGAGCGCGGCACCGAATACGCTCCAGATCGGTGACCACAATCAGATTGTTGCCGCGACCGGTATCACGGTGGTGGGGGACTTCAGGCGGCGAGACATGGCGCTGGGTGGACAGGGTGCCCCGCTGGTGCCGGCTTTCCATCAGGCCTTGCTGATGGATGCCACTGAACGTCGCATGGTGCTGAATATAGGCGGTATCGCCAATCTCTCTTTGCTGATCCCGGGACAGCCTGTTCGGGGGTTTGATACCGGGCCGGGCAATATGCTGCTTGATGCCTGGATCTGGCGCAATCAGGGTAAAGCCTATGATAAAGATGCCCAGTGGGCACGCAGTGGCCACGTCAGTCATGCTCTGTTAGAGGCTTTACTGCGTGAACCCTGGTTAGCCTTGCCGCCGCCAAAAAGTACCGGGCGGGAGCTGTTTAATCTGGGGTGGCTGGAGCAACACCTGCGCCATTTCCCCGGCATCGCCGCACAGGACGTCCAGGCCACGCTCAACGAGTTTACTGCCATCAGCATTGCGCAACAGGTGCAGCTCAATGACGGGTGCGATCGTTTACTGGTCTGTGGGGGCGGCAGCCGCAATCCATTACTGATGTCACGTCTGGCGGCGCATCTTGCCGGTACCGAGGTGACCACGACCGATTCGGCTGGCATTAACGGTGATGATATGGAAGCCCTGGCTTTTGCCTGGCTGGCATTTCGCACCCTGTCGGACCTGCCTGGGAATTTGCCGGCGGTCACCGGGGCGCGTGCCAAAAGCGTTATCGGTGCAATCTATCCCGCCAATCCGTTATATACGCGCTAAAAGAAAGGGGACAGAAGCTGTCCCCTTGAGAGACGTGGACGTAGCGGCTCAGGCCACCCCGGGAAGATGCGTCAGATTACGCACGCCCGTGATGACGGTTGCCACGATGGTTTCCCGACGTGTAATGACTTCGACCTGGTAGTATTTGCTGCGATAGGCAATTGAATAGATAACCGGATGGTATTTATTGCCCTCACCATAGCGAGACATATGGGCTTCAAGCGCGCGCGAGGCGGCTACGATATGGACGGGTTCTTTATCACCGCGGATGATTTGCTTCATTCAGTCCCTCAAATGCTGTACCTGTGGGGCGCGCCTGAACACTGCGCGTTGCATCGGTCTTTAACACTGAACATCTGACTGCTTAACATCATCGTTAATTTAAAAAACAGCGTGCACGTTAAATATTGCAGAGCAATGACACAATCTGAAACGTGCTACTCATATTTAGCAGCACGTTTTATTTCGGGCAAGGGAAACGCAAAATTTATTACGTTTTCGTGCTAAGCCTTATTTAAGCTCGGGCCAGGCGACGGCAGAGACACCGTTTAACTTAGGCCAGGAAAAAAGAAACCCCTGGAACTGTGAAATGCCGGCCGCTTCCAGCCACATCCACTCTTCAGGTTGTTCAATCCCTTCTGCAATGACGCTAATTTCCAGAGACGAACAACAGGCTAAAATAGCGTGCACAATCGCCTGCTTCGGCCCGCTCTTGTGCACGTTACTGATAATGCTGCGGTCGATTTTTATTTTATCGGGTTGAATCTGCGTCAGTAATGACAACCCGGCATAGCCCGCGCCAAAATCATCCAGCGCAACGCTAATACCGGCGGCTTTAAGCTGTTTTAGCGCGGCGGCAAATTCATCAAGGCGTGAGATGATTTCATTTTCGGTGAACTCAACCACAATTTGTTCGGGCACCAGATCCTGGGCATGAATTTCCGCCAGCAAAAAAGCGACCGCGTCGGGTACCACGACCAACGACATCGGCAGCAGGTTAACTGACAGCATGATACCGTCGACGCCCAGTGCTTTTGCCTGGGCAAAGGCGGTGCGCTTAGAGTGCAAATCGTTGCGGTAAATATCCTCGGGTGCAAGGCGCGAAAAATAATGCTGTTGTGTTTCCCCCTGACGGCCGCGCAGCAGGGCTTCAAGGGAAACGATTTTACGGGCAAAGGGATCAATGATCGCCTGAAAGGCAAAATTTACGCCCTCCTGATCGATCATTGCCGCATCACCTTCGCGTGTTTCCGCATCATCCTGAATAAAATCCCAGCTGTCCGCAGAGGGGATTTCAAAATAATTTTCTTTCTCTCGCGCTTCAACAAACGTGCGTAAGAACTTAAGCGCCCGATCGTCGTACGTCAGTTGATATTTAGTCGTGCCTTTTTCCAGCACGGCATTGAGCACTGTGGTTTTATCGTATTCCCGCAGGTCAAACAGCTCCATGCCCACGTTACCAAAACGACGAGAAGGGGCGTAATCACGCATTAATTCCACAATATTATGATGGCTGGAATCGCGGCAAATACGCTCATAAACTGCCAGGACATCCGCTTCAGGTCCTTCAAGCACCTGAAAAAAATGGGTACCGTTAAATAATAAAATGCCGGTCACACTGGATGACTCATTTATTTTGTTAGCTTTAGTGACTAATCCTTCCAGCATCTTAAGCGGAACGTGGTCAGCGATGTGACTGCGATAGATAATTGTAGACAGCATAAAGTCTTCCAGATTCTTGTTTTTTTACCGCACACATTGCCAGAGCGTTTATCAGGCAATGCCTGATCCTGCTGTCATACCATCGCAAAATGTGTCTGTGCCATGCTCTTCACCAGCACTGCACCAGGGGGCGCTTACCTGTGATGTTCCGTTGTCACAGAAGAGTTAACGCGATCGATCCATGGGGTGGATAACAGACCGGGTCGGCGGTAAACAGATTTTTTATTATTCTGTTCTTTACCAGCGTGTTACGCATAGTTTCTATTATATCAGTAGTTCAGCCGTTAGGTATTGAATAGTAGTATCTTTTTTGCATTTTATCGCCCACTAATAAATCCGGCTGGCGCAGTCTGCGATCAGGTTATCTGGCGTAATCAAATTATCCCTTTGGCCTTACGTCCATAGCCGGGCAGAAAATAGCAGCGTGTTGATTTGATATGTTTTTTTAAGCGGTATGCACAGTGACGGGTTTAAACGCAATGATTAAAGGATCAGACCTGATTTGGCGAACAATGCCATTTCCTGAAACCCGATGCTCATAAGAAGTTAACCTATGCGAAACCGCCCACTGCGAATAAATCTCAAAACCACGGTTTTATAATTATCTCTGTAGTTTTAGGGATAATTCTCAGCTAAGGTCAACAACGCTACATTATTAAATTAAATCGTAATTAACTCTTTTTCTACCTCATTGGCACAGCGACCACCAGGGGCAATCTTATGCTTAAATCAAGCTACTATTATGTCTGTCCTTACACCCGAGGCGGATGGATAATTCATAAAGAAGGTTGTATTCATCTGGATAACGGCCGTGGACGTGAATTTATTGGTTCGCTGTATACCCGTCAGCAAGCCTTAACGGTGGCCAAAATTCATCATCCCGACGTCATCCTGTGTACCGCCTGCCTGAGCCCGTACGTGTGCCCCAGTGCTGGCAGAAGCCTGGCAGCACGCAGTCGGGCCATGCCCATGCGTCATACGCCAAAGTCGTCCTGAACGGAGTATGCTGCGCCAGCGCTGAGCGTGCGTTTCATCTTGTCGGCACAAGGTGTCGGAAGGGCGTGAAAAATCGGGTCATGAAGGCGGGGCGTTCACTGCCGCGTTAAGAGCGAATAACCGCTAAACACGCATCGTATTAATAGTGCAGGGCACGCAGTGTAATAAAGCAGCTGCGAACAGCTGCTTTATTCATATTAAGCCTGTTTAGGCTGTCCGTTAGAAGCGGTCAGGCCACCATCAACCGGGAGATTAGCGCCTGTAATATAACGCGCGTCCTCACTGGCAATAAAGGCTATTGCATCAGCAATATCTTCAGGCTCACCCGCACGCCTTAACGGAATGCGATCGTAGAAGCGCTCAAGCAGCGCCTGATCGTTTTTCACGCCTTCGGTCAGATCGGTGAAAGTGAAGCCGGGACAAATTGCATTTACCCGCACGCCGTCAGCGCCGTAATCCATTGCCAGTGACCGGGTAAAGTTGGTGACTGCGCCTTTGGCGGCGTTGTACACGCTCATTCCCCAGTCGCCACCCAAACCGGATACCGATGAGATATTCACCACGTTGCCTTTGGATTTGAGCAGGGCGGGCATGAAGAAGTGAACGCAGTGGAATACGCCGTCGAGATCGACACTCATCAGCTTCTTCCAGTCGGCAGGTTCGATCTCATGGATGCGCCCCTGCACGATAATTCCGGCATTATTGACCAGCACGTCAACCCGGCCATATTTCTCTTCGACGCGGGCTGCCAGGGCTTTTACCTGATCGGCCTCGGCGACATCGCAGGCGGTAGCCAGATGACTGTCGCCAGGCAACTGTGCTAACACTTTTTGCAGCTTATCCTGATGACGTCCAACCAGTACGACAGAGGCGCCTTCCTGTGCAAAACGCCTGGCACTCGCTTCACCAATTCCTGAACCGGCTCCTGTCACTACAACGATTTTACCTGTAAATCTGGACATTTTGCCTCCTTAATGGCGTCGCTTGCTGTTATAACCCTGTTCAGCCTGGCAGCCCTGTGGCCCAGGTCAAGCGCAACGGGACCGGATGCGTATTGTTTAACCGCTAAGCACCCGGATCGCGTTGCGCAGGACGCCGTTACGGCCTTCTGAACAGGGCCATGCTCCGGCCTTCCAGCTCAAAGTCCTTCTCTTTGGTGATCACCATTCCGTGTTTGCTCACATCGCTGGTGGCCAGCTCCAGTACCCATCCGCCTTCCCCAAACTGAGGAATACGGAAGGGGACGTTGCCTTCAAACGGGTTGATCAGCATGAGCACGTCATACCAGACACCGTCCTGATGTTGCAGGTCCGGGCGGCCGATATAGACGCCGAGCGTTGAGCCTTCGTCCCACTGTTCCGCCTGCTGCAATCCACCACCGGCATTGAACCACTTAATTTCCATTCCATCGCGCCAGCTTTCACGCCGTAACAGCGGCTGGGTTTTACGCAGCGAGATGACGTGGCGCGTGAACTCACGCAAGGCTTCAGCGGAGGCGGGCAGGTTGTCCCAGTGAACCCATGAAATTTCACTGTCCTGACAGTAACCGTTGTTGTTTCCCATCTGGCTGCGACCAAACTCATCGCCCGCCAGCAGCATCGGTGTACCGTGCGAGAAAAATAACGTGGCAAGAAAGTTACGCTTCTGACGCTCACGAACTGCATTGATGCCCTCGTCGTCCGTGGGGCCTTCGGCACCATAGTTATACGAGCGGTTATCATTGTGGCCGTCGTTGTTGTCCTCACCGTTATCGGCATTGTGCTTCTCGTTGTAGGACACCAGGTCGTTCAGCGTGAAGCCATCATGCGCGGTGATAAAGTTGACGCTGGCCCAGGGACGGCGTCCGCGCTGGTCATAGAGATCGCCGGAGCCAAGCAGGCGGGCAGCAAAGTCGGTTGAGACATTGTTCCCTTTCCAGTAATCGCGCACGGTATCGCGATACTGATCGTTCCATTCTGCCCAGCCCGGTGGGAAGCCGCCGACCTGATAACCGCCAGGGCCGATGTCCCAGGGCTCACCAATAAGTTTTAACCGGGAGAGCAACGGGTCCTGGGTGATGGCGTCGAAGAAGCCGCCACGTGGGTCGAAGCCTTGCGGTTCGCGGCCCAGAATGGTGCCAAGGTCGAAACGAAAACCGTCGATATGCATGGAGTCGGCCCAGTAACGCAGGGAATCCGTGACCATCTGCAACACGCGCGGATGAGAGGTATTCACGGTGTTTCCTGTGCCGGTATCGTTGATGTAGTAACGATGCTGGTCCGGCAAGGTGCGGTAGTAAGAGAAGTTGTCGATGCCTTTAAAGGACAGGGTTGGGCCAAGCTCGTTGCCCTCGGCGGTGTGGTTGTAAACCACGTCAAGGATCACTTCGATGCCCGCATCATGAAAGGCGCGCACCATATCCCGGAAACCCTGAATGCCGCGCGGACCGAAATAGCGCGTCGCCGGGGCAAAAAAGTTCAGCGAATTATAGCCCCAGAAGTTTTTCAGCCCTTTATCCAGCAAGTGTTGGTCGTCTGGAAACCAGTGCACTGGCAACAGTTCAACCGAGGTAATGCCCAGGCTCTTGATATAGCCCACCGTCGATGAATGGCTCATCCCATCGTAAGTGCCACGCATCTCCGGCGGCAGCGCCATGTTCATTTGGGTGAAGCCCTTCACATGGGTTTCATAAACGATCGTTTCGGACCAGGGAACCTGAGGGCGGTTTTGGTCCTGCCAGTCAAATTCATTCGGGTCAATCACGCGGCATTTCGGCGTGAAGGGCGCGCTGTCGCGATCGTCAAACGTCAGGTCTTTGTCTTCGTGGTACAGATCATAAGCGAAGTGCGCCTCGTTCCACGCAATATCCCCGGCCAGCTCGCGCGCATAGGGATCGACCAGTAATTTATTCGGGTTAAAACGATGACCGTTTTCCGGATCGTAAGGGCCATAAACGCGGTAGCCATACAGGGTGCCTGGCGGTAAACCGGGCACGTAACCATGCCAAACCTCATGGGTAAACTCAGGCAAATCCAGTCTGGCTATCTCATTTTTTCCGCCTGGATCGTAAAGACACAGTTCTACGCGTTCTGCGTGGGCAGAAAACAGCGCGAAATTTACCCCTTTACCATCGAAGTTTGCCCCAAGCTGTAGACTCGATCCCGACGTGATTTCAAAACGATGATTTGACATCTATCCCTCTCAATTAACGAACCCAGTTACGGCGTTTCAGTCCATGTACTGACCTGCTTTCAGCAAGCGAATAATGCCAGTGCCCAGTAGTTATTTAACGTTTCAAGCGTAATGCGATCGGTCAGGGTGATTTCCTGGCCACTTAACACATCACGGTAACGGCGATGTGCCAGTTCGTCAGGCAACACAATCTCTGTGGCGGCCCAGCGCGCCGACGGCGGCGTTTCCAGGTTTTGCTGTGGGTTAAACATCAGCCGGGAGGTGATCACGATAACAGCGTCATTGCCACGCGTACGGGCAAAGGCCAGTAGCCTGTCCGAATGCGCGCCCTGTGCCGTCAGCGGCAGGTAAGCGCCTCGGGCGAACAGTTCAGGCCGATCCCGACGGGCATTCAGTAGCGCAACCGTCGCTTGCTGGTTAACCTGTCCCTGAAGCCAGCCATCAAGCGTAGCGGGCAGGGCGGTCGTCGCAGCCGCTAACATCTGTTGGAGGGCGGCATAATCAGGCTCACGACGGTTGTCAGGATCGACCAGGCTGAAGTCCAGTGCTTCGCTTCCCTGATAAATATCCGGCACGCCAGGTGCGGTCAGCTTGATGACTCTCTGGCTCAGGCTGTTTATCAGCCCGGTCTGGATAAAGGGCTGCAGCGCCTCGACGAAATCCTGCAGGAAAGCCTGATTAGTCGGTGAAAGCAGATGACGCGCGTAGTCCAGCACCGCCTGCTCATAGGCCGCATTGTTCTCTGTCCAGTCAGTACGCAGCTTGGCTTCACGCAGCGCTTTTTCCACATAGCCCGCAAAGCGTTCAGCTAAGGCGTCCAGTCCCGCGCTATCCTGAGGGTCCAGGGTCGGTGGCCAGACGCCAGCCAGCGCCTGATACAGCATCCACTCCACGGACGCCTCCGGTGCAGGGCCATCCTCAAGGGGACGTACCGCCTGACGATTAAGCCCGCGCCAGCGTTCCACGCACGTCGCCCAGCGCTGAGGGGCTTCTGTCAGGGTATAAAGGCGGGCACGTGCGTCCTCGCCTCGCTTGGTGTCATGCGTCGAGCTGGCGGTAAGGGCATCCGGCTGGCGCGCAAGACGCGTTTGCATCTCATGGTGAAACTGTTGCGGGTCAAACTGCTGCTGCAAGGGTTCTGCGCCGACTTCATTAAGCGCCAAGGCCCGGTTCTGTCGGTAGAACAGCGTGTCCTCGATGGATTTCGCCATCAGTGGGCCGGTGAGCTGCTGGAAACGGGTACGGAAGCTGTCCGCCAGCCCGGTGACCTTAGCGTCAACGTTGCCCTGCATAATCTGTAGCAGGAAATCGATCGTGCGACTGTCCGGTGCCTGTGCTGACGCCTTCACGTTGCTGGCGATATCCTGTAGCCGTTGCAGGTCATCTGCGGGCAGGCCGTGCGCATTACCGTAGGTGCGGTAAACCGGAAAGGCCACCAGCAGCTCACGCAGTGCGGCGCGCAGCTGATCCGGGTTAACCGTCATCTGTTCACCTGCGGCAATAGCGGTAGCCAGATCCATCAGGCGCGAAAATTCACCCGCAAAGTTGCGGTCTGCCATCAGGCATTTCGCTTTGCGGAGTTCGTCTGCCATCTGGACAGCGTTGCCACTGACGCTCTCATAGGCCTGGCGGAGCGCGTCGAGATGATGGTTATCAACCAGGACATGGGACAGCGCGGCGATAAACTCGTAGCCGGTGGTGCCCGAAATCGGCCAGTCGGCGGGGATCTGTTCTCCCTCACCCAGAATTTTCTCGACGGTGATATAACATGCCGCACCGGCCTCGTGGCGCAGCTGTTCAAGGTATCCTTTTGGATCGGCCAGCCCGTCAACGTGATCGACACGCAGGCCGTCAACCGCGCCGCTGTGCACCAGTTCCAGAATAAGCCGGTGCGCATCCCTGAACACTGCCGGATCTTCCACCCGCACACCGACCAGGCCAGTAACCTCAAAGAAACGGCGGTAGGAGAGATCCTGGGCGGCATCGCGCCACGACATCAGTCGCCAGGGTTGCTGTTGGTGCAGGGCCGCCAGCTCGGCTTTGCTGCGAAGCTGGAGAACCGCCTCTTCACGTCCCTGCCAGCTTTCCGGGGTCAGGGGATAGTAGCTCTCAAAATAGGCCAGTGCCGGTTTGCCGGTTTGCGGATCGCGTTTGACGGCGAGGTCTCCGTTTTCCAGCACGGTGTCGAGATCATCGCCCAGAAACGGCAGCGTCAAACGGCGTGACCAGTCGATATCAAAATAGTGGGCATAGCGACTGTTTTGGCCGTGCTCCAGCACGTCGTACCACCAGCCGTTTTCCAGCGATGCCGCCATGTGGTTGGGAACGATATCAATAATGAATCCCATACCGGCCTGTTTCAACGCCTGCGCCAGACGATCAAACCCCGCGCGGCCACCAATGGCCGGATCGATTTGATTCACGTCGGTCACGTCATACCCGTGGGTAGATTCACGGGTCGCGGTAAAGACCGGCGAGGCATAGAGATGACTGATGCCGATGTGTTTCAGATAAGGAATCAGCGCCGCTGCGCGGTCAAAGGTCATGCCATTTCGGAACTGAATACGGTAGGTCGCGGTTGGAATACTCATTTATGCTCTCCGGCAGCCAGACGAACAATCATTGCGTTTGGCGGCAGATTGTCTGCCGGTTGCGGCCAGGCAAAAAGGGTTTCCCCCGGCATCTCTGGCAGAGGACGATCCTGTTCACCGATATTCAATGCCATAGAAAGGGTTCCGGCTGGGAACGTCCAGCTTACGGCAACGAATCCCTCTGCGGTTTCCAGCACCTTCCCGCTATGCCCGCCCGCCGTTGCCAGCAGCGGCACAATGTACTGCTGCCGGATGGCCAGAAGCGAACGGGTCAGCTTCAGCCAACGTTTTCCTTCTTCACTTTCCAGCTTGCGCCAGTCCAGTTTTGATCGGGTAAAGGTCGCTTCGTCATTGGGATCGGGAACGCTTTCACCTTCATGGCCCGCGTGTCCTTCAAACTCTCTCGCCCGGCCTTCTCGCACCGCTTTGGCCAGATCGCCATGGAAATCGGTAAAGAACAGGAAAGGATGGGTTTCGCCGTACTCTTCCCCCATAAACAGCAAAGGGATGTGAGGCGACAGCAGGAGCGTGGCCAGCAGCACCTGGGTACGTTCGGCCCCGGCCAGCGAAATCAGCCGTTCTCCCTGCGCGCGATTGCCGACCTGATCGTGATTCTGGATAAAGTCCACAAAGGCCACCGGGGGTTGACCGGTGCTGTCAACGCCGCGCTTTTCGCCGGACTGCACGGAGACCTCGCCCTGATAGACAAAGCCCTCAGCCAGCGCGCGCGCCACGCGTTTCTCTGGCTGCCCGGCAAAATCCTGGTAATAAGCATGCGTTTCGCCCGTGGCAAACACATGAACGGCATTGTGAAAATCATCATTCCATTCCCCGGTAAACAGCGGGGCGGAGCCATCTTCTGCTCTGGGATGCAGAAAGATAACGTTGCGACAGTCTTCGGTGGTGAGGTGAATCTGGCGATCGGGAATATCGGCACGAATGCGTTCGGCAATGTCAGTCAAAACATGCTTGTCTGAAATGTCTTCAATCTGGTCGATGGCGTCAAAGCGCAAGCCGTCAAGATGGTACTCCTGCAGCCAGTAGAGCGGGGCTTCGGCGATATAACGCCGCACCGCATCCACATCATAAGCAATGCCTGCGCCCCACGGCGTCATCCGGTCTTTATGAAAGAAGTCAGGCGACAGCAACGGCAGATAGTTACCATCCGGGCCAAAGTGGTTAAGCACAATATCCAGTACCACCGCAATGCCATAACCGTGGGCTGCATCAATAAACGCCTTAAAATCGTCAGGCGTACCGTACGCGGCGTGAGGTGCGTAAAGCAGCACGCCATCGTAACCCCAACCGCGTTGACCGCCGAACTGAGAGACGGGCAGCACTTCAATCATGGTGATGCCGGTTTCAGCCAGGTAAGGCAGTTTCTTTATCGCGGCCTGGAAGGTTCCTTCTTCGGTGAAGGTGCCCATATGCATTTCATAGACCACGCTTTCCTGCCACGGACGACCTTGCCAGTTGGTGTTCTGCCAATGATAGTGACCAGGATCGATGACCAGAGAAGGGCCGTTGACGTCGTCTTGCTGCGCGCGTGAAGCCGGATCGGGAATCACCGTGCCATCGTTCAGCACGAAATTATAGGCTGCTCCCGCCTGTACACCGCTGACCTGCTGCTCAAACCAGCCGTCTTCGGCTGGCGTCATCGCGATATCATTACCGGAAAGTCTTAATGTGACCTGCTGTTGACCCGTTGCCCACACGCGGAAACGCACGGTACCATCAGCCAGAAATTCACTTCCCCAACTCTTAAAAAAAGATGTAGATCCCATTCCGTTGCCTCGTTAACCAGAAAGTACGCAATAAACATCCTCGCGCTATCGTTAAGCCGATGAGGCGAGTTCAAAGGTATGTCAGCGAGATTCAGCGCCCAGGAGGTCGGTACGCCTTAACAGCCTTAACCAGCGCCATTATTCAGAAAATGTTATGTGTAATACCGCTTCAGGCACCCGGCAGCGCCTGCTTCACACGACTCTCAACAAGTAATCATAGACTACGCTGCGGCATTTACGGTCGCGGTACACAATGAACACCGCACCTTTTTTCCCTTCTACATGACAGAGTTGTCCGATCACCCCGACATCCTTCTGCTGCTGTCTGCGGTAAATCAGATAAACACCAGGGCTTTTGCAGTAAAAAACCGCTGAAAGCAGCGGTTTTGCAGGGAAAACAGAAAGGGCAGGTGTGACACTCGCGCGCCCCGTGCTCCAGCCACCCCAATCGGAATGGCTGGAACCAGGATCAGGCCGGAATGGTCTGTGCTTTTTGGCTGCGCGACCAGACGCGATGTTCTGCCATGGCGGCGGTAAAATCATTCATCAGCGCAATTTCAGCATTATCGGCTTCCACAATGCCTTCTTCTTGCTGGTTTTCATCCAGATCAAACTGCGCTTTAAAGCGACGTGCGTCGCCACTCAGGCCGATGACTTTCAGATGCTTGTAGGCTTCCAGCAGGAAGTAGCGCGCGTCACCGCTTTTCAGCAGCGCGTCAACGTTACCATCGGGTACCATTACGGCATCGAAGGTCAGTGAAGGGAGACCGTTGAACGTCGCATCGATGGGTAACAGAGAACCGTCGTCGGCGCTGACCTGGCCCATATGCGCTGCCAGCAGTTTAGTATGCACGCCTGCGGCTTTCAGATGCTGCAGGATGTGCAACACGTCCTCAGCCTTCACGCCTTCGCTCAACAGCAGCGCCACCTGACGACCTTTGATGTCACCATCCGGAATCGCATACAGGCTCAGGCTGTCATCTTTCTGCAGACCATTTACGTCTTTTGGCGCAGCGGTATTGAGCTGTTCGTCGCTAAGGCCAATACCCAGATTGGCTGCCACACCTTGCGCCAGTTTGACATCAATGCGCAGCAGATGGTCAAGCACGCGCTCGCGAATATAAGGACGGGCGACTTTACTCAGCTCGAAAGAGTACGCGCCAATGATGTGCTGCTGTTCAATCTCGGTCTGACTGTTCCAGAACAGGCGAGGTTGAGAATAATATTCGCCAAAGGATGGACTGCGTTCACGGACTTTATGCCCCTCAACACGTTCCTGATAGCTCTCAAAACCGCCACCTTTTGCCGCAGGCGGTGTTTCGCGAGGCCAGTTATCGTTAATTGAGTTGGGCTCATAGTTGGCCGGATTGGTGTCAATATCCATCCGGTGCATGCCCTGGCGCTGGAAGTTGTGATATGGACAAACCGGGCGGTTAATCGGGATCTCATGGAAGTTAGGACCACCGAGGCGACTGATTTGCGTATCGGTGTAGGAGAACAGTCGGCCCTGAAGCAGAGGATCGTTGGAAAAGTCGAGCCCAGGTACGATATGGCCCGGGTGGAACGCAACCTGCTCTGTTTCTGCAAAGAAGTTATCCGGATTGCGATTCAGCACCATTTTACCGACCCGCACGACAGGGACCAGCGCTTCAGGAATCAGCTTGGTGGCATCCAGAATATCGAAGTCGAACTTGAACTCATCCTCTTCCGGGATCAGCTGCAGGCCAAGCTCGAATTCCGGAAAGTCACCCGCTTCAATCGCTTCCCACAGATCGCGACGGTGGAAGTCAGGATCGCGCCCGGTCAGCTTCTGCGATTCGTCCCACAGCAGCGACGCTTTACCTGCCAGTGGTTTCCAGTGGAAGCGAACAAACGTGGCTTTGCCTTCATCGTTAATCAGGCGGAAGGTGTGAATACCAAAGCCTTCCATTGTGCGATAGCTGCGCGGAATACCGCGGTCAGACATTGCCCAGATTACGTTGTGCAGGGTTTCAGGTTGTAGCGACACATAATCCCAAAAGGTGTCATGAGCGCTTTGGCCCTGTGGAATTTCATTGTGTGGCTCGGGTTTCACCGCATGCACAAAGTCGGGGAATTTGTGGGCGTCCTGAATAAAAAACACCGGCGTGTTATTACCCACTAAGTCGAAAACGCCTTCATCGGTGTAGAACTTGGTGGCAAAGCCACGGATATCACGCACCGTATCCGCTGAACCCGCGCCGCCCTGAACCGTGGAGAAGCGCACAAACACCGGCGTAATCTGCTCTGGCTCGCTCAGGAAATGAGCTTTGGTCACGTCCTTCATTGAGCAGTAAGGTTGGAAATAGCCGTGTGCCGCCGAGCCTCGCGCATGAACGATACGTTCCGGAATTCGCTCATGGTCAAAATGGGTGATTTTCTCCCGCATGATGAAATCTTCAAGCAGCGTCGGCCCACGCGCACCGGCGCGTAACGAGTTCTGGTCGTCTGCAATACGGGTGCCCTGATTGGTGGTAAGCGGGCTGCCCGTTCCATCTTTACGGTTCGCTGCTAGCTGATCGAGTTTGCTGCTGTGAGTATCGGGGGCTTTAAGACTGCCTGGTGCCGTGGGTTTCTTACCCGGCGGTGTCGGTTCGGCTGGTGGCTGATGTGAACCATCTTTAGGAGCCAGTGAGCCCAGTCCAGGCTGTGATGATTCCGGGCCGGTCGTGGGGGCCCGATGACTCAGGGGATTATTCTTTTTTTCATTCGACATAACACATTGCTCCAGCTTTTTTTTACTACTTGAGGTGCCAGTAAATATAGAACAACTTAATTAATAAGCTTATAAATATTGCGCTTAATCGTTGCGGTTAAATAAAGAACAGACGATATTTCTCCTGTTTTTAGTGATTTTCAATCAGCGAAAAAATAATTTAATAGCGAAACTAAATGCTTATTTTAAGCGCGACGGCAATGTGGTATCTCTATCTTATTCAATGGGTTATTTTTTATTTCCCTTTGCTGTCGCCTGGGTGATTACAGCCAGTTGTTTTTTATAAGCCAGGTATTTTCTGAAAATCGTTCCGCTCAGGTTTATTACGTTTTGCTAAAAATAAGCGACGTTTTTTCCTCTCACGCTACGCTTATTATCCTCAAAGCGAAGCGGAAATAAGCGGCGATGGATAAGGCGTAAAAAGCATTACTGGAAAGGGTGAACGGGAATAAAAATGCAGGGGTGAGAGGGGGATAAAAATCGCCAGTCCATGGCGTACTACCTCCTTAAGGCGCCTTACTCAGAACTACTTAGAAGTGCGACGGCTTTTTTTGCCTCCTTTCCGACCGGCCTCCCTGGCTCTTTCAGGATCGTTTTTGAAATTACCTCCGCTGGCTTTGCCTCCTGCACTGCCAGCTTCACTGGCTCGGTCTGGATCGTTGGCAAAATTACCGGCACCACCTCTGTATTTCTGTTGTGTCATAGACAAGACCTCATATCAGGGTTCCTTAGATAAGAAGGACTAGCTAGTCACAGCGCTAAGTTTAGTTCTGATACGAAATTATGCCACCCTGAAACCCATTATTCGGTGACGAGATGTTGCGGTTATTACTTGTAAAATCAGGGGATAAGCTGTGCGCGCCGGGGAAGCGGGACAGGTAGCGCGCGTTGCCGTTATACGCGACCCGTTACAACAAAGGTATTAATCAGGGATTATTCATAAAGTTAGCGCTTAACCTATTGATAGTGCTGGCCTTAATGGCGATTTTAAAATTAGCTGTTACACTTTCTGGATACTGTTCAGGAGTGTTTATGAAATTAGGCTTTGCATGTAAGTATTTAAACGAAGAGGGCAAGCAGTATTTCCCCTTTCGCGCGACCACGCGAACCCGTTTTCTCAGCCTGGATGAGGCGCAACGCACGGCGCTCATTTATGAGATTTCGAAGACCAATTTGCAGAACCTGTATTTAACGCTGGAAGCCATTGCGGTGCTCCCGGACGCGTTAAGAATGATGCGGATTGGCAGCGATTTACTGCCGTTGTATACCGTACCTGAAGCAAAGCCGTTATTTGCGGCGTTTCTGCCTGAGCTGTATCCGTTGTTTGCCCGCTGCGGTGAGCTGGCGCGGGCGCATCATATCCGGCTGTCATTCCATCCGGGACAGTACAGCGTGCTGGCGTCGGACAATCCTGATGTCGTTTCACGCGCCTTAGAGGATGTGGAATACCATGCGTTGTGCGCCTGTTTGATGGGGTACGGCAAAACCTTCCAGGACTTTAAAATCAACATTCATATGAATGGCAAACTCGGGTTTGACGGGTTTAAACAGGCGTTTCAGCGCCTCAGTCCTGAAGCGCGCTTAATGCTGACGGTAGAAAACGACGAAATTTCGTGTTCACTGGACGATGTGTTGCAGGCCGGGGCGCTGTGTCCGGTGGTGCTGGATATCCATCATCACTGGGTCAAAGAGAACCAGTTTATCCGGGCGGACGATGCACGTATTGCACGGATTGTTGATTCCTGGCGCGGCGTCCGCCCGGTGCTGCATTACTCCATTTCGCAAGAGGGGATTATCCCCACCGAGGGCTTTCCGGATCAGCACGCCCTGACCGTGCCGAAAACAAAGCTTCGTGCCCATTCCGATTACTATTTCAATCCCACGCTCAACGCCTGGGCATTGTCATTCAGCGATTTCGACATCATGTGTGAGGTGAAAATGAAAAACCTGGCGCGTGAGCAGCTGTACGATTGGGGAAGGCGTCAAAACCTGATCGCCTGAGGCGCGCAGGCAAAAAAAAAGCCCCTGAATCAGGGGCAAATTTTTAGGGAAGGTAAAGCATCCTTGCTAAGTAGCGTGTCATCATCACAACAAAATTAAAAACGGACGTCGCCCGGCTTACGTTGAAGAACGCTCTCCAGAGCCTGACGATAGATATCCTGTTTGGTCGCGTCGGTTTCACTTTCCAGTTTATGGATCAAACCCAGTAACATATCTTTTTCAGAAACGTGCGCTTTAAAAGAAGCGAGTTCTGACCAGGTCTCTGCAATTACATCTTTTTCGCTGGTGAAAGTGTCACCCGCATTCATGAAATATTCAGAAATCTGAGACTCAGTATTCGTTGTCGTTTGCATGGTAGCCTCAAAATCGGAAGAAGACGTTTTCCTGCCCGTGGCGAAGAAAATTTTGCATTTGAAGGTGGAAATCCACTCACCTTCAGATGCGGTGCAAGGCACCTTTCGTTACAAGTGATTTAACATCACGGCGTAAAGTTATACAAAAAAACTAACTTTGTACAATTTTTTGCGAAGAAAAACCCCTGGTCGGATGAGTTACTGGCCGAGGGTGCGCTGCTTTCTGCTACTGTTTTTGATATTTAATTATGATTTATAAGGGTTTTTTCTGGTTTTGTATGAGCCTGTTTTTTTTGTGCGGTTGTACAAGGCTGCGCAAACTTGTACAGCATAAGCTGTATAATTCTGGTCAGGAACGCACGAAAAAGTCCCGGACTGGGCAGGGCACGCATCGGGTTGGGAGCCTTTAAGCCGGCTGCGACTGTCCTGTGGGCGACCGCAACGTCGACATCACCGCATGACGGCCCGCGGGCAGCGTATGACCATTTTCCGGATAACGATGCCCCGGCAGAGAATAGCAACCGATGGTCAGCGGCGCATGAACGCTCGACCGGTCAGGCCCGCATTTTTGCGTCCTGTGGTCATAAAGCAGGCTTTGTGGGCGGCGGTGCAATAATTCACTTCCTTCTGTACCCGCAGGGCGTTAAGGTTTACGCCTCTTGGATCAGAAGGAAATGATAATGGTTAACGACTATTTCTCGCTGCCGCCTGCGGGTATGACGCAGGAACAGCATAAACGTACGGTCGCGGTTGCGGCGGCACTGGCAGTGGCAAAAGAGTCAGTCAGCGCCTCAACGTCAGCAAATGGCTCGAAAGCGGCCTGGGATCTGCAAGCGGTGGCAAACGAAATTGCCAATCTGGCCGATGCGATTCAGGATGCGCTGGAGTCTGACAGCGACGTATAACGGTGAGATTGCGCTGTCTGATCGGGCAGCGCGACGGTAAAAAGCACGCTCACGCTCAATAACAAGGCTGTCTGTTTCATCCTCCGCCTCCTGCGCAGCCCGCTTTCCCACCATATCCCACTACGCAGCGCTATACAGCCTGTCATCCCGGTAACGTCACCAACACCGCTTGCCGGTTCTACGCAGCCATCAGGCTTTGACGGCACCGATAGCGTTATCGCTCAGGGCGCTGCTGAGAGAAATAAGCCAGCAGACGGGTCATCTTTTGCTGGGGTGAGGTGTAAGTCTCGTCAGTGACTTTGCCTGTCCAGCGATCATCTGCTTCAGGGTGAGGTCCGGTTAACACCACCGTTCCTTTTCCGTAGGCATAACGCGCCATCGCCACATCACCATTACGATAAAAGGCCACAGGGGTAAAACCGTCCTGCGGTTTATGGCCGACAAGATAAGGGCCATCCTGATAATAGAATGTCTCTTGTCTGCCATTCCACTTAACAGGAATCGTGTAATCACCCTCATCGGCGATCTGCGATCCCGGACGTCCTGCTTCGGAATCAAGCGGCGAGGCGATCAGCCCCAGCCAGTTACTGTCCGCCAGATAAGCACCCATGCACAGACCGAGGTAACCTTTACCATCGCGGACAAAATCGCGTAGGGCTTTTGCCCCCTCATCCCCCAGGGCTTCATAGGCCGCTGGAATATCCTGACCTCCGCCGGGCTGGATATAAAGATCAACCTGACGCAGGTTCTGAGCATTCAGTGTTTGTTTTTCGTTTTCGCCAATATAAGAAATGCTGAGCGGCATCGCGACGCCGTGTAGCGCTTTCATCACCATTTCTGAACAACCTTCACAGCCAGCCGCACCACGATAAATGGCGATTCTCAGTGGATGATTGTCCGCCAGGCTAAAGCCGGACGCGAGGCTCAAGGCAAGTAGCATCGCGGTTAACATCCCACGAGGATAGCGGACACGTTGTAATGCATTAAAAGCCGGGCGCATGATGCATTTCCTGTCATAGCGAGAAAGAACGCTTCCGTTGCGGCACCCACGGCGCGGCATGAGAAGAGAAGGTCAGCGCAGGCAGACTGGCTGGACGCGATAAAAATAGCGCATTTCAGTGTCCTTGAGCAACTGCTCAATTTTGGGTGACGATCATTCCTTGCCAACCCTTTATTCGCAGCGGGCGTCCAGCAGACCGCCGCCATCGGTGTCGTTGTCTCCTGGACTGCCCGCTTACTGGCCGTTATTGGCTATAACCCGAAGCGATGATTTTCGCTGCGCCCGCCAGAACCGCTTTGCGCGAAGCGGCATGTGGGTCGGGCTGGGTGTAATAGGTGACCAATACCAGCGGTGCATGGTGCGGTGGCCAGATAACGGCGATATCGTTGGTGGTGCCGTAATCGCCGCTGCCGGTTTTATCCGCAACTGTCCAGT
This sequence comes from Pantoea sp. Fr+CA_20, assembly GCF_024520835.1. Lineage (NCBI taxonomy): Bacteria > Pseudomonadati > Pseudomonadota > Gammaproteobacteria > Enterobacterales > Erwiniaceae > Pantoea > Pantoea sp. Fr+CA_20. Next base: position 21,904 of record NZ_JALNPN010000029.1, on the reverse strand, counting down.
CAGCGGGCAGGCCGGCACGTAGGCTGTTCGCCCCTGTGGTGTTGCCTTTCATCCAGTCGCTCAGTTGCTGACGTTGCGCCGGTGCCAGCGCACTGCCCAGCACCAGCTTTTGCAGGCTTTGCATCATGGCAGCAGGCGATGTCGTATCGCGTTTATCACCCGGGATGGCGGTATTCAGATCCGGTTCTTTGCGATCGAGCCGAAAGGTGGTATCGCCAATGCTGCGCGCAAAACGGGTCACCTTCTGCGGACCGCCCAGCCGCGTCAGCAGTTTGTTCATCGCCGCATTGTCACTGTATTGCAGCGCAGCCGCGCTGAGTTCAGCCACCGTCATTGTGGCACCGACGTGTTTTTCAGTTATCGGGTTGTAATTAACCAGATCGGTTTTGTGGATCGCGACGTTTTCATTAAGCAATCCGCTTGCGGTTTCACTCTTTTTCAGGATGGCCGCAACGGCGAAAACTTTGCTGGTGCTGCAGAGCGGAAAACGCGTGTTGCCACGATAGGTAAAAACGGCACCATCGGCGGTGTCCGTCACTGCCACTCCCAGCCTTCCGCCTGCGGTCTGTTCCAACTGTTGGATGTCGCGTTGCAACGCGGCGTCATCAAAGCTGGCCTGTGCGGCAAGCGGGGTCGCGAGCGCCAGCAGGATAACGGCAGGGCGTGCGCGTTGTGTGAATAGATCAATCATATAAAACCTCATCTGATAAACGTCCGCATCGCTGAGTGCCGTCTGCGGCCGGGAAGTGCATGGCGGTTTACCGCATCATTGCGCGGCAGGATGCAATAAGAAACAGACTGGCTGCCCCTCAATAAACTTATGTCGCTTTAAACGGCGTGACGCGTCAGGCCATTCAGCCCTGCAGCACGCTATTCCTCTATTTTGTTAAATCACGAGGGAGATGGTAGGGGATTTCAAAATGTCGACAAGCGAGATAATTTGAGTGGAGACTAAAGAATTTCTGGGGGTAAACGTGAAAAATGATGTGCCGCTTAACGCGCTTCGGGCTTTCGAAGCCTCCGCCCGCCACCTGAATTTTACCCACGCGGGGCTGGAGCTGTTTGTCTCTCAGGCCGCCGTCAGCCAGCAGGTCAGGCTGCTGGAAGAACGACTGGGCGTCGTATTATTCCGTCGATTGCCGCGTGGTCTGGAGATGACGGATGAGTCGCGACTGCTGTTTGCGGAGGTGTCAGCGGCCTTCACGCAGCTCGAAAGCGCCTGGCGTCGCTTTGAAGGCGGAGAATACCGCGAGGTGATGACGATCGCCTGTGTGGGTACCTTTGCGCTGGGCTGGCTGTTACCCCGGCTTGAGGTGTTTCGTCAGCAACACCCGGCGCTGGAGCTGAATGTGCGCACTAACAATAACGTGGTCAGCCTGGCGGGTGAAGGCGTGGACTATGCGATTCGGTTTGGCGCGGGTGCCTGGCCCGCCACACACAATGAGCGGCTGTTTACGGCACCGCTGACGGTGCTCTGTCGGCCGGACATCGCCAGCCGTCTGCAGCAGCCGGCCTGTTTGTTGCGGGAAAACCTGTTACGTTCCTATCGGGCTGATGAGTGGGACAGCTGGTTTACGGCGGCGGGAATGACACCGCCCAGGATCACCGGCCCGGTATTTGACTCGTCACGTTTAATGGTTGAAGCCGCGATCCAGGCCGGCGCTGTTGCTCTGGTGCCGGCGTGCATGTTTCAGCGTGAGCTGGATGCCGGCACGCTGGCCCGTCCTTTTACGCTTGAGATCGATGTCGGTGGCTACTGGTTAACCTGGCTCCGCTCAAAGAAGATGACGCCCTCGATGGAAATATTCCGTGAATGGATAGTGCAGCAGGCAAAAGGCGGTCATGAAGAGCCGGAGCAGCCCGATGCAGGCGGCGCGCCTTAATGCTAAACGCCATCTGAGCAGCAGCATCGTGCTCAGGCGGCAAGGCGGCTCTGTATTCACTCATCGTGCAGAGAAAAAGCGCTAACGGCTACCCGCTATGACGGATGTAAAAAATAGCCTGTTCGGGATGATTCATTTCATCAGGCTATCGCTGTGTGGAAGCCTGCGGTGTTCAGTTTTTTCAGTTTCGTCACGCCTTCTGTTATTAAGAAACCAGATAATAAACTCACTGTTATTTTTCACGCCAAGCTTTTTCATTACGCGTTGTTTAATATAATATGCAGCGTGTACAGGGAGTGCCATCCAGCTTGCTATCTGTTTCATATCCATTCCCGTCATAAAAAACCACGTTAATGAAATCTCATCGACCGTTAAATAAACCTGTTGTCCGTCGTTATTTTTTATTTCCATGCTGTGCTCCTTTTCAACATACATCTGTCTGATCAGGGCTCATCATAATGCTGGGATGAAGTAATGGCATTTCACGTATTCTTTGCTTATCTTAAGTCTTTAATCTTCATTTAAATCAATTGATTATTCTTGTTTTCCGATCTGATCTGCCTGAGAAAGGTCAGGTTAAGCGAAGAACATATAACGCATCATATCGCCGCTGCGCGCCAGTGCATCAAATATCGTGGGGCTTGTTGAGTCCGTGTGATATACAGACTACTCTGCGATTGCTTTTTATCGCGTTGGATCGAATGCGCGGCTGAGCCTTACGGCAATAAACACCTGCGCTTCTGGTGTTAATCCTGTTGGACAGATAACACCATTTGAATTTTGCGCAATAAACTTCTCTTTGGCTCGTTATGTATTATGCGGCTTCTGTATTTGAATAAATAGGTAAGGCTAAGGAAAGGGGAGGTAAAACGTAACGATCCCCAATCGGGTTTACATTATGTTATCGCCAGGGATTCAGGGATATATATTTCAGAATACAGGCGTGACAGGTAATTTAAATCCAGCCAGTAACAAAGAACTGAAAACAACCGGGCGAGTCGTCAACAGAACCGCCTTATGTCTTGTTTTGCGCAGTACAGAACGTCAGCCAGAGACGTGTAAACCCGCTGTGTACTTCTGCAGGACGATGGCAAAAAAGGGGAGCCATCAATGAAAAAATGCCAGGCGTGCAGAAGGCAACAGGTGAAAGCATAACCTGAATGCACAATCGTTAAGCGGCTGCATAAAACCGACACCGCTTCGCTGTAACAAAATCTTCATCCACATCAACCGCTTCATATAAACCTCTGCCGTTTCACTTGATCAAACCCATCGATCGCGATTACTGTAAATATATACAGTTATTTTGAAGGGGAGGTGAGTATGGAATTTATCAGGCCAGCAAAAGTCAGTGCGCTGTTACCGCTGCCACTGTTTATGGAGCGGGTGCCATGTGGTTTTCCGTCACCGGCTCAGGACTATGTTGAGCAACGTCTTGATTTGAACAAGCTCATCGTTCAGCACCCCAGTTCGACCTACTTTGTACGGGTAAGCGGAGAGTCGATGACCGGCGCAGGCATCAACGACGGCGATATGCTGGTGGTGGACAGCGCGCTAAGAGCCTCGCATGGCGATATCGTGGTGGCGTCCGTGGACGGAGAATTTACCGTTAAGCGTCTTCAGCTTCAGCCCTGCCTGCAACTGATGCCGATGAACCGGCAGTTTAAACCGATTGCGATTAGCACGGAAGATGCGCTGGAAGTGTTTGGCGTGGTGACCTATGTGATCAAGTCGGTTTATTAATCATGTTTGCGCTGGTGGATGTGAACAATTTTTATGCCTCCTGTGAGACGGTGTTTCGCCCCGATCTCAAAGGAAAGCCCATCATTGTGCTGTCTAACAACGACGGCTGTGTGATTGCGCGTAATGCAGAGGCAAAAGCGCTGGGCATTACCATGGCTGTGCCGTTCTTCAAAATGAGAGAGATTATTGCCCGCCACAACGTACAGGTCTTTAGCTCCAACTACGCGCTTTATGCGGATATGAGCACCAGAGTAATGACGTTGCTGGAGGAAATGGCCCCGTCGGTGGAAATCTACTCGATTGACGAGGCTTTTCTGGATTTAACGGGCGTCAGCCATTGCATGTCGCTCGACACGTTGGGCCACGAGATCAAAACCCGGATAAAAAAAGAAGTTCATCTCAACGTCTGTGTCGGCATTGCCCCCACCAAAACGCTGGCGAAGCTGGCGAATTTTGCCGCTAAAAAATGGGCAAACTACACCAAGGGTGTTGTCGATCTGTCCGATCCTGCACGTCGGCAAAAACTGCTGGTGAAGGTGCCCGTTGCGGATGTCTGGGGCGTAGGCCGACGACTCAGCCAGCGGCTTGAGGAAATGGGCATAACCTCGGCCGCGGACCTGGCGCGTCAGCGCCCCAGCCTGATTCGTAAGAACTTCAGCGTGGTGCTGGAGCGCACGGTCAGAGAATTATGTGGCGAACCCTGCCAGGATTTAGAGGCGCTCGAACCCACCAAACAACAGATCATGTGCTCACGTTCCTTCAGCAGCCGCCTCTCAGACTATGCCCAGGTGCGTGAGGCGGTCTGTACCTATGCCGAACGTGCCGCCGAAAAACTGCGTAAAGAAAACCAGTACTGCAGACAAATCGGGGTATTTCTGCGCACCAGTCCGCATGCACCCGGCGAAAATTTTTACGGTAATCAGGCGACAGGGCAACTCCTGACGCCGTCCCACGATACGCGCGATATTATTCGGGTGGCGACCGAGATGCTCGACTATATCTGGATAGAAGGACACCGCTATATCAAGGCCGGCATAGTCCTGAGTGATTTCTTCGATCATGGCGTGACGCAGTTGGATATGTTCGATGAGCGTTCGGTTAACCCAGGCCGTAACGATCTGATGCAGGTGATCGATCGGATTCATAAAGAGGGCAAAGGAAAGATGTGGTTTGCCGGGCAGGGCACGGAAAAACGCTGGGCCATGAAGCGCGAGATGTTGTCGCCTTGTTACACCACAAGGTATTCAGACCTTCTTGTCGTAAAATAACCTTTTACATCATCATATTATGATTTTTCATGACGCAAGGTGCACACGGATGCCCGATCAGTCATTTGTTGAAATCCAGTTTGTCCTCAACATAATCTTGTATCTGAAAAAGTGCGGGTAGCATGAAACCAGTACGCAGACGTCAATGCTCGCGGCTCACCCGGATCTTGCACACCTCAATCCGAAGATTCTCTTTGAACTGAGCCACCGGCTTCATTTTTTTTTAGGTGAAGGTTCCGCGTTTTACCTGAAAGAAGGACTGTTCCGGTAATGCCTGTTAGCGCGATAAGCGAACTCATCCCAGCAAAAGCAACCATCAGTCCCCCAGCTGCGAGCAGCCCGGAAAGAAGGCCAGAAAGGGCTTCAGCAGTGTTTGCCAGTGTAGAGAACGTGCCGAATGTCTTACCTGTATTCTCCGCTGGGGACAACGTCTGTATAACTGTCACAAGCGCAATATCTACAAAGGCACCGCTGATCCCAAGTATAAATGCGAGAGGAAGAAGAAAATTAAAGGAATACAGAGCGGTAAGTGACATTACAAATAAAAGCATACCGTACAAGAACCAGTACCGCATTACTCTCTCGGGTGAAGCCTGCTTTAAAAACCGACCATAGATAAGTCCACCAGTGATCGTGCCTGCGGCCATGAGAGAAAAGATCCAACTGGTTATCAGTTCCCCCTGTCCGTGACTGACTGTCATCGCAGGAATTATAAAACGCAGAACCGATCCGGTGAACAGGATGCAGACGGAAGAGCACAGTATGGTGATAAATAGCCCACGGGTGTCATAATAAAGGCCCTGAATACAGGACCAGGTTTCCTTATAAACATTTTTGATCCTGAAAGCCGATATTTTTACCGCTACCGTTTCAGAAAATGTGAAGAGGAAAATAATCGATACAGCATAGGTCAAGGTGTTAAAGAGCAGGACCCATGATTTATCCGAGAATGTGAGTATGAAGGAACAAATAAGAGGGCCTGCCACCGAAGCCGTTTCTTCGGCTACCTGCGATATACCATTAGCACCGGCAAGCCTTGATGCATCAACGGTTCTGGGCACAGCGGTCTGATAGCTTGGCTGGAAGATACTGCGGCCAATGGTTGTCAGCACAGAAGCCACGATAAGGACGGTGATACTGACCGAACCATTCAGGCTGCATATGAAAAGAAGAAGCGACACAATAAGACGCAGCCATTCGCTGAGTAAGAGGTTATGTTTAAGGCGATAATTATCTGCCATCCAGCCTCCAACCGGGCCGAAGAACAGAAAGGGAATAAACCGGAAAAAGTAAACGAAACCGGTAAGCAGATAATCATGATGTGTGCTCTCCAGCACGATAAATACGAAAACCACTTCGTATGCATAATCGCCTGTCTTTGACATAAAAAGCGAGGCGAGAAGGGTTCGGAAATTCTTAATCTTCAGCCAGTTCATGACAGTCCATTCCCATACTGAAACGCGAAGCGCCCAGCGCAGAAACGCCCTCCGCCAGTTCGGTAATTCTGACGTTCCTGAGTGCGCCATTTGAGCTGGTACGGGCGATAAAGGATGAAGCAAAGTTGAGCGCGATCCCCATACCGATACACATATGCATCCCGGTTCCGAAAGAAAGTGGTTTCTCTTTTCGACCCGGAATGAACTGGAAAGGCTCATCAAAAAACCCGGCATCGAAATTAGCCAGCGCGGTATAGAACATAACCCTGTCACCCTTTCGTAGATTCAGCCCTCTGAAGCTCAGATCCTGAGACATCACTCTTCCTACGGAGAGAACGGGGCTGTAAAAACGCGAGGCCTCAACCACTATGTCGCGGACATTATCTGCATTTACTCTCAGACTGAAGTGAGATATGGCCCAGAGCGTGGCCACAATGAGCTGCATGGTCGTCTGATGCGCAGCAATATAGGCGATAGCTCTGTCTGACGCCTGAACATCGGTGCAGGGATCACAGCCAGAAGTCATGTCTCTGCAGGCTTCAAAAACGGCCATAAAGGAATGCGCAATGTCAACAAAATGTTCCTTTCCCTTTACTCTGCCGTCGAAAAGCATACCCACATTATACGCATGATCCGACAAGTGGCGGGCAGGTTCTAACCCGACAAGCATGGCCGCAAGCGTGTTATTGAGGTTGATAAGATCATGCTCATCAAGGTATTTCTTTTCCCTGATCTGCAAAAGTGACCTTTCAATCATCTCGTCGCAGGGCAATTTTTTGAAATTTTGATGAATAAGCCGGACCACATCACTTTTACAATCGTCCCGAAAAATCAGTGACTGATTAATAAGTAACATAAAACGTTCAATGATCGCCTTTTCTTGCTGAAATATGCTGAGGGGAACAAGCATTCTGTTCTTGGTAACATAATGGCTGTTCAGCAGTTCTGAACAGCCAGCATAATCATAAATAACCCAGTGTTAATCACCTGTCAGCAATTTCATATATAATAAAAAATTAATAAAAGTTAACTTTGCATTTACATTGTTGTGATAATGATCGCGAAAAACTTAATGAAAATTATCTATTAATGCGTTGGTTTTGATTGGAAAAATATATCTGAAATATTTCGCCTAAAAAAATAATAATATTTATAGTTATTTAATCACAGGATGAAATTACTTAAACATATATCACCCTGATGTCTTGATGCTGGCATTAAAATTTTTTTAGCATGGCTACAGCTTCCTTACCCGGCGTCGAAAACTGCACCCAGTGATGCGCCGTCACGTCAAGTGCGAAAACTTTCGTATATCCCTCTGTCAATTTCAGGCTTTTGTGGCCCATCAGGCTCTGTAGCGGCTTCAGCGGAATCCCCGCATAAAGCATGTGCATGTAGCTGTGCCGGAAGGTGTGCGGCGTCACAGGAACGGAGAAAATCACACCGCCTTCCGTTGCGACCGCTACTGCACAAAGGGATGGGATAGCGTCAGGGTGAAATCTGCACGGATCAGGGCAAATGCTTCATTAATACGTGCCCGGTGTTCCACATCGTGGTCAGCCGCTTCTCTCAAACTATGCCCAGGTACGTGAGCCGGTCTGTACCTGTGCCGAACGTGCCGCCGAAAAACTGCATAAAGAAAATCAGTACTGCAGACAAATCGGGGGAGGTCTGCGCTCCACCTGCATCAGCGATTTGCCCGTGGTGAAATGATGGAACCTGCCAGGTTGAGATCGAGGTTGAGGGCAGGGCAGACAACGGAATGCTCTCATAAAGGGTTCGTTTTGTGCTGGCGCGCTGCTTAAACCTGACTTTCTGGTCTAGGATGAAACAGGTATTCATTCGCCCTTAAGGAGAACATTGTCATGTCAGAACTTAGTAAATCTCCGGTGGCAGATCAGGCTGAACATAATGCCTTTTTCCCATCAGCCTACTCTCTTGACCAGTTCACCAGCCCTAAATCCGATCTGAGCGATGCCGGGTACGCGCAACCGCACACCGGGAATAAAAAAATTCTGGTCATCTGTGCCGACGAACGCTATCTGCCGTTGGATAACGACACGCTGTTTTCAACCGGGAATCACCCGATTGAAACGTTGCTGCCTATGTACCACCTGTATCAGGCCGGCTTTCAGTTTGACGTTGCCACGCTGTCTGGACAAATGGTGAAGTTTGAACACTGGGCAATGCCACAACAGGATGAAGTGGTTGTGGGATTTTATAACCACTGTCTGTCGCTGTTCCGTTCGCCTTTGACGTTAAGTGACGTTGTAACCTCACTCACGCCCCATTCCGACTATGCCGGTGTGTTTATTCCGGGCGGGCACGGTGCATTGATTGGACTGCCTGAAAGTGAAGCGGTGGCAGAGGTTATCCGCTGGACGCTGGCAAACGATCGCCATCTGATTTCGCTGTGCCATGGCCCGGCGGCGTTTCTGGCGCTGGACAAAGGTGAAAATCCCCTTAACGGCTATGCAATCTGCGCGTTCCCGGACTCAGCCGATAAGCAAACCCCCGATATGGGTTATATGCCAGGGCACCTGACCTGGTATTTTGGCGAGAAGCTCCAGGCGATGGGGTTAACGCTGGTTAACAGTGATATCAAAGGTACCGTGCATAAAGATCGCCGCGTACTGACCGGTGACAGCCCGTTTGCCGCGAATGCCTTAGGTAAACTGGCCGCAGAAGAATTGTTAAACGCTAACCGCTAAAAGCTAAAAGGTTCGTACCCCTGTCCCGCGCCCGGCGTGGTCCAGGCCAGGCTTCTGCATTCGGGCCGGGATTCGGGGTATACTTGTGATCCACGACTGAGATACAATCACCCGCGCATATCGTTTTCGGCCGAGCCGAAGATGCCGCCTTTCAAATTGGTCGTCATGAACAGCCAAATCTCTACAGCGTATCAACACAAAGAACGAGGTCGGCCCAGAGAGTTCAATATGGAACAGGCTCTGGACCAGGCGATGATTGTGTTTCGGCAAAAGGGATATCATGCCGCATCGCTAGCCGATTTGGGTAAAGCAATGAACCTCTCTGTGGGAAGTATCTATAAAGCTTTCCAGGATAAGCGCTCCTTGTTTCTACTGGTCTTTCAGCGCTATATCGCCGTTCGCAATGAGGATTTGCGCGGGCGACTGGCCCGATTTTCTACCGGCCGCTCGAAGTTAACCGAGCTGTTACAGTTTTATCTGGATTCCTCCCGGGCGACAGAAGGGCGAACAGGTTGTCTGGTGGTAGGCAGCGCCATTGAGTTACAGGTGCTGGACGCAGAGCTGTCGCAGCTGGTTGCGCAGGTCATCAACCGTAACAAGCAATTTTTGATGGCGTTATTGCAGGAAGGGCAGCACGATGGCTCGATCTCAGCCAGTCTGGATGTTGAGACGGCGGCAGGGCTGATTTTGCGCATCGCATTTGGTATGCGCGTCACGGGCAAGGTCGCCGATGTAACCGATGAGACAGCGACTATTGCGCTGGCCCTGAAAATACTGGATTAACATTTGTCTATTTAGGAAGCGAATGTTTCCTAAATTTTGACACAACGCTGACCGTGACTGCACAACATGCGGCGCGTTGACTGGGCGGCCGAACACTCGCCGTCGCGATAAATTGATGATATTAAATGAAAAGTAATGTTCGAGGAAAAGGCGTGAAACAAGACAGGACAGAGATCGGTGAAGAGATACACGCGCTGTTAGGCAGGATTGTGTCAGGTATTCTCCAGCCCGGAGAAACGGTGACAGTACAGGAAATTATTAGCGCCCTGCATCAGCAAAGTGTTCTAACGGAGTGCGAAAAAACCAGGCTGACCTGTGAACAGGCTATCCGCATCCTGGCGCATAAACTTCACTAGCGGATAGCAATGACGGGCAGGACGTTTCCTGCATAGCAGTAATAGCAGTAACAGCAGTAACAGCAGTAACAGCATTAACAGCAGCTATGCCGCGACTGCTCTGACAAAGACCAACCCGCCTGAATAACGGCAGACCGTTGCCGCATCACCGCCCAAAGAGCAATCCAATCAGTTCACGACACAGACGCTCTTCTTCCTCACTTGCCGACAGCTCAAGGCGGCGCAGCAGCTTAGTGCAGATAGCTTTACGATGCACGTTCTGGCCTGCACGTAAAATATCAACCACGATCTGCCCCAGCATTTCTTGCTGTGAAGGCAGGCTGGCCGCAGCAAAATAACGGGAGATATCGTCGGCGCTCTGAGGTAGGCGATGGTTGTGTTGCATAGGTGCTCTCGCAGTGGTCCAAAAATAGTCAGTTGAAAGTTGCGTAAAGTTATACAATAAAATAAAACTTGTACAGCTATTTCGATGGAAAATTGTGCGGGAGGTAACAGGATGCAAGTGAAGTACGTCAAAGCAGGTGATCGGCAACAAAACGCGCCAGAAGCGGATGATGATTGCGCGGACGCAGAGCGCGCCCGCGCAGAGGGATAACCGACTGACCTGTTGAGTTAATGCTCGGTCAAATTGGCGGGCACCTGGCCGGTAACAACCATCCAGCTGAGTTCTGCCCGTTCCCGTGTCGCGACGTTAATAAAGCTTTTCAGCCATTTACGGGCATCTGCAATCTGAATCACCCGCTCGTCGTCGATTTCATTGTCCGCCATGATGCTTAGCTGACGGATCAACGAAACCACAGTTATCTCCTCATCCTGTAGTGCCAGGTTCACCGCAGCTTCACCAATAATCTTATGACCGGTAGCTTCATCGTGAAAATACATATGCAACTCCTGAGTGAGTGAGAATGTCGTCGACCCAGTAATTAGTTTAGTAAAAGAAATGCATAACGAAAGTGTTATTTCATTAGGCGTTACCTATCAAATAAACCTGCATAAAAAGTGAACTTTGCGATAAGCAGGCTAACCTCCTCAAAAGGAAGGGAAAAACACATATAAAGCGGTTTTACGGTAAAAGATTGAAGTGATTAAACCACTAGATATGTATTTATTGGCCTGAAATTAAGATAGGTACTTGACGAAAATGGACTGATATCGCGCCATTATTATGACTTTTTCAGCGGAATAACAGCGATACCGCGGCGAGAAAAGGGCCAATAACATCAAGAAATATCACGCGGGTGATTAAAAAAGCGATCTGCCTGATACGGGAGCCAGGGCAACGGGCTTCACACAGCGGCAGGGAGGCCTGTGCAACAGCTTACCTTTGCTGTGCCGCGCAAAATCCTGCAAACAATAAATGGATTTGCGATTGTCGCCTGTGGATTAACGGTTAAAACAGAAGGTCTTTAAGAAAGGGGCAGGGCAGATGGGAAATAAAAATGCCGCCCTGGGTGGGCGGCAATCATATTAGTGGGGTACTTCAGAGACAGCTTTCACGTCTGTTTTATTGATCTGCTGTTTCACACCGTTAGCATCGGTGTAACCCAGTAAACCGGCATCCGATTCAGACGGTTTGCCATCACTAATAATGGTACGACCATCGTTAGTATGAATAGCATAACTGGTACGTGTGCAACCGGTTAATGCGGCCATGCCGATCAAAACTGCCAGCGGTAAAATCAGAGTCTTCTTCATATTATTCACCTTATATCCATGATGGAATTAATTAGTTATTAAGTTCACTCATATTGCTGATCTGATCGCGATTGATTTGTTCGGTTTTGCCTGTCTGTGCGTCGCGATAGGAAACCAGTCCGGTATCGCTGTCAATTTGAGGCTTACCATCGGTCACTATGGTGCGGCCGTCTGAAGTCTTAATGGATTGATTTGAAGAGCAACCCACTAATGTTGCCAGTGAAAGGGCAAGCAAAACGGCAGCTGAGAAGGATTTAGTATGCATTTCATCTCCTTGAAGTGGACCTTGAATTAAACAGCATAGTCGCTTTTGAGATTTTTGCAGGCGTAAAAGCGAAACAGCGCAAATTACCGGATGGAAAGCGCGAATCGCTAAATCAGTTCAATAACGAACCATGTTTCTCAGAAAATTCACATTTATCCCCTGTCGTTAGGTATTTTACCTGACGCCCTATAACCTCGTTTGCAGGTTAACTCAAAAAAAGGAATCGATAATGAAATGGCAAATGGGTGCAGTTGCAGCGTTATTAATGGGCTCAGTCAGTGCGTATGCAGCAGAATCAACCAGTATGAAAAATCCACTGAGTGTTCATGTATTAAACCTGGAATCTGGCACGCCAACCCCGGGTATTTCCGTTGACCTCGAACATAAAGAGCAGGGCAAATGGGTAAAACTCGCCTCGGGTGTCACCGATAAAAACGGCAGAATTAGCGCACTGTTTCCAGATGACAAGAAATTTGAAACAGGAGATTACAAAGTCGTCTTTAAAACAGGCGATTATTATCAGAAAGTGCAGCACAAATCATTTTTTCCGGAAATTCCGGTGATATTCCATATGGACAGTAGCGAGCCGCATTACCATATTCCGTTACTGCTGAGTCCTTACGGCTATTCCACCTATCGCGGTAATTAACAGCGCCCGGCAGCGCCCTGATAACCTCCGCTGCCGGCACGTTTTACCTCATCTCGCGTCAGCAACACGCGCTGGCTGACCGCTTAACCGCAGCCCTGCGTGTATGGTCATAAAGCCTGTTTAGACGGACTCATTGAATAACGATCAGAAGCGATATGTCACCAGCAGGCTTCCGGTGGGCGATGTTTTTCGTTGCACAATCGGGCTATTGCGCGCATCCCCCGTCAACTGCGTAACGCCTGCTGCGGCAACCACGCTCCAGTCCTCATTGAACTTATGTGTCCAGTCAAGATTCATCGACCAGGCATAAACTCCCGCTCCGGCATCATATCGGGTAAACCTTGATGCGGCTGATTGGGATGCACTGACTCCGTAGTAAGTCTGCATGTATTTGTCCGTCCCCCAACTGCCGGTCAGCGCCAGCGTTACGGTATTATTCGGTGAGGTATAAAGCGGGCTATTAATGCCAAAATGCAGTGCCGCGCCATTGTTTCGTTCAGAAAATGGCACTTCAGCCTGCAATTGCAAATTAAGCCAGTCGGCCACCCCGTATCCCAGGCCAAACATACCGAGAGCCGAGCCTTTGACGTCGCCCATACCACGCAAGTAGTCGCTGCCGTCGCTCAGCGAGTCGCTGTCCACGTCGTGATCCTTCCGGCCTGCGCGATAGCTCAGCGCAGCGTTGTAATCGAATTTGCCGATGTTATTGCCGTAACCGATGCCCCGCGTGGAGCTGGCGAAGAAACCATTTGCCATTGTGTAATCCAGCACCATGGCGGTCGTGACGCGGCTTTTATCCGAACCAGAATAGCGTGGCGTCACGTTCGCGCCGCCTCCCAGAGTCAACGCGTTGTCCTGATTCTGTGCTGCCGCCAGTATCGGGGTTGCCAGTAACGCCAGGACTGTGCCCGGCAACATTTTTTTCAGGCTGCGCCCCGGGAGTGAAAGGGGGAACTTATGACGCAGTATGTTATTTCTCATTAAAGAAGTCCTCGTGGATTCAAATGATTACGATACAAGCGGGTTGTAAACGCCAGAACGCGCATTTTGCAGGCGCCCGCTAAAGTTCTCATGAGCCCAAAATGAAGAAAGGGTGAAGCAACCACAGAGGCGGCAAAGCTGATAGATTTCCTGATACCGTTTTTTTCTTCAGACGTTCTTCATTCACTGTTGATACCGTAACCATTGTGAAAATACTCCTAATCGAAGACGACCTGGATCTCGGCAACGGCGTACGTATTGCCCTTGCAGATCAAGGATTTGATGTTATATGGGTTCGCCGCAAAGAGGATGCACTGCATCAGCTTGATGTCTGCGTGCCTGAACTTGTGTTGCTCGACCTCGGATTACCCGACGGCGATGGCATGAGCCTGATGGCGTACTTGCGTCAGCAGCTCAAGGGTATTCCCGTCATCATCCTGACGGCGCGAGGCACACTGCACGATCGCCTCTGCGGGCTGGACGCGGGTGCAGACGACTATCTCGTCAAACCGTTTGTTCTCGCCGAGTTGTTGGCGAGGGTGAGAGCGCTTGCGCGCCGCAGTTATGGTTTTCAGAACGAGGCGATAGAACTGCGCGGATTATCGCTTTATGTGCCCACACGACGCGTGACCGTGAATGCACAGCATATTGAGTTGACGGCAAGTGAATACGCGCTGCTTGAAACGTTGATGTTGCGCACTGACCGCGTGCTTACTCGCAGTTTTCTGGAAGAAAGGATCTTCGGCGCAAAAGAAAATATGAGTAATGCGCTCGATGTGCATATGGGGAATTTGCGTCGCAAAATCGGCGACGGCTATGTGCGAACAGTGAGGGGCGTTGGGTATGTCATTGATACCGTACCCATTCAGAAGGGGGCAGGTTGATGCGAAATGTCTGGCGCCTTCTGAGAACCCCAACGTTCGTACGGCGAATTATGGTAGCGCAAATGCTATTGCTCACCCTGCTCTGGTGTCTTTTTCTGACTTACGTTTTGTGGGAAGACTTACGTAGCCCGCCAATATTAACGGGCAGCAAGACGTACGAAACCATTTTTACTGTGGTTAAGAATATGGACGATCGCCCGCAGGCGCGAACGAATGTGCTGGCTGCATTAAGTAAGGCAGTGCGGGAAAATTATGGCGGCGGTGAAGATCCAAAACTCTCAATCAGCCTTATCGTACGCAAGAATAAAGAGATAGTTTATGCCTCTGATGGTGCGCCAGCCGGCGTGATAAACAGCCGTTATGGAAAAATTGAGCGTGTTGAGAGTGCTGGTCGCGCCTGGACCAGCCGTACCTTAAAGTCCGGGAACGCCGACACAGAGGTCACGCTTATCACCCCTGCTGGAGGCTGGAATTTCTTTATCTACCTGAACTCGCGCGGCTACTACGTGATGCCGCTGCTGGTATGCATTCCGTTTCTTTTGTTTCCTGCGTGGCTGTCAATCCGCATTGCCATGCGCCCATGGAATAAGGTGGTAAATGAAGTGTCCTTACGCACGCCGGACGATCTCTCGCCCTTAAAAGCAGTGCCAAAGCACAGGGAGCTTCGCCAGATGGTTGACGCTGTTAATGGATTTCTTGACAGAGTGCGGGAAAGCACTGAACGGGAACGCGTTTTCATTGCCGATGCCGCTCACGAGCTGCGTACCCCCCTGGCGGCGATGCGAATCAATGTTGAGGCGTTGCAGTCTTATGTGAGCAGTGACAGCCAAAAAGAGTTGCTTGCAGGCATTATTCGCAGCAACAGCCGTGCGGCTCGTCTGGTCAATCAGTTGCTGCTGATGATGCACAGCGAAGCGCGCATTGACACGGTTATGGAGCCTTTGCAGATGACAACGCTCATACAAGAACGCATGGCCGGGCTGGCACCGCTCGCGGCGGAACGCAGGATTGAACTTGAATTCTACGCCGAAGAGGAAATCTGGGTGACTGGCGTCAGGGAGCGGTTGATGTCGCTTATCGATAACATAGTTGAAAATGCAGTGAAGTACAGCCCTGGGGGCGGGAGGGTTGAGGTGGAGTTACGATCCTTAGACCAATCCACGCAGTTACGTGTTTCAGATGCAGGGCCTGGCATTCCCGTTGAATTGAGGGAGCGCGTATTCGACAGATTTTTTCGTGATCCCAATCAGATGCAAAGCGGAAGTGGGCTGGGGCTTGCCATCGTCAAAGCCGTTGCGCAGCAACACAACAGCAGCGTACGCCTCAGTACGTCGGAAGAAGGTGGGCTGATGGTTTCGG
This sequence comes from Pantoea sp. Fr+CA_20, assembly GCF_024520835.1. Classification (NCBI taxonomy): domain Bacteria; kingdom Pseudomonadati; phylum Pseudomonadota; class Gammaproteobacteria; order Enterobacterales; family Erwiniaceae; genus Pantoea; species Pantoea sp. Fr+CA_20. The sequence continues at coordinate 5,891 of NZ_JALNPN010000029.1, read as the reverse complement.
TTAATTTCCCAAATCACAAATCCGCCTGAAAGCAAACAGCATCTTGATCCGCGCCGGCACAAGGCATTTACCTGAATGATGGAGTTAAAAGTGAAATACGTTGCTCTGACAAGTCTGTTATTTTCGCTCTCACTCAGCGGGTGTGCTATTACCGTCAGCGAACTAAAAAGCAGCCAATCCTCTTTTGACGGCAGTTTCGTGAGCAAGGCAGGGTCATCTGATACTTATCGAACCATAAGGCTCATGGCAAGGCAGTGCCTCGAATATGAGGCATATTCAGGAAATCCGGTAATCGTATTAAGCGAGTTTGATGGTGAGCGCAAAAAAGGGGAGATTAATCAGAAGTTCCTTTCACAGGGACTGTTGATTAACAACACGCTAATTGAGATCGAAAGCCCTGGTGGTGACCACGCGCAGGTCAGCCTGTATACAACCAAGAACCTCTTGAGCACGGGTATCCGGTCGCCAAAGATAAGTGATATCAAGCGCTGGGCTGACGGCGATAAAACGTGCTAGCGCGACGCTGCGAAGCATCCCTGTGATATGACTTGCGCCATATTGATTAACACACCGCAATGTTAACTAATACCTTCATCAGAGGTGAGAGCCACTGCGAACGTCCGCTTCTTGCTGTGAGTTCAATGTCGATGCAACGCTATCCTTAATCAAGCGGATTACCTGCGTCACACGCCTTACCCATCATTGTAACGACAATCACACCACCCGCTGAATCACCTACCAGAACCAGATTTTTGGCATCAATACCATTGAGTGTGAACATCAACAGAACACACAAGGATGAGCTGAATGATGCCTGTGACAGGCCACCTTACACTGGTGTTTATCCTGAAAGAATCAGTTATGATTTCATCAAAGAATTTCCGTCGGGTTAGCGACACTGCTGTACTCATTCTGGTTCAGCGGTTCAGTCCGTGTCAGACGTTTTTTAACCGGCTTGGCTACTCCCGGTGGCAACAATATTGCCGGTTACTACTAGCAAATCAGATACAGGTAACTCACTAGTGAGTGAACATTTACAGGAACGCTGTTATGAATATTGCAGGACGTCTTTTATTTCCTCTTTGTAGTCTTTACAGCTCATATTCATGTGCGGAAAACTGGTTTCTGCCATGCGCTGAAGCGTTGGATAAGCCAGAATTCAGCTTACTGAAAAAATATGTTGAATCCAGAAGCGGATCGACAGCCCCTCTTCCAGAGAATAACGATACCTGTTTCAGACTAAACAATTATCAGTTTTTAGTTAATGAGAACACTGAGGGGATTTATTTTTATGATGCTAAAAGAAGCGCCTATCATAAAGATATTCCAGGACTGCGCATGTTTACGGAAATCAAACAGGAGTTTACCGGTGGAAACCACAAGCACTACGCGCTGATATATTCATCGAATACCAATTTCAGATACAGTGACTGGTATCAGAAGTACGAGATTTTAACTCTGGTCGCGGGGAACAGTGAAAAACCCTACACCCGTTATGCGTTATTTGACTGGTATGAAGATCCGAGTTCCGGACTGTGTGGTAAGACTGAGCCAGTGTCTGATGATAAATCTGTCAGTGATGAAGTCAGTAATAAAAAAATACCTTTTGAATATGATGTATCGAAACCCAGGATTATTAATCAGAATAATGCTGATGTTGCAATATATTTTCATGTAAAGGAACAAAACTGCACAACATCAACAATCAGAGAGTATGAAAAGAAATTCATAATAATCAATGGATTATTTAAGGATGAGAGTGTCCATTGAGAAATGTAAGTAATATGCATCTTCAGATACCTGAAATATGAATCTCCAAGACTTCCGTAGTCATTTTCATTGCGACGGGATAAGTTCTAATGTCCCCTTCTCGCTCATAGATGATATTTACATGATATCAGTCCGCTCTGTGCCAGGAGCGGACCTAGAAAGAAATTATTGCGAAGCTGATCATAAATATCTGTAGTTTTTATTGACATATATAGTTTTGTCAAGGGATTTTAGTAAAAATAAATGCGTGGGTTCTTTGATGAATGATACTCATACCTAAGTATTCTAGGGTAAAACAGGGAGGTTATAATGGCATTGCCGATTGAATTCAGGAATGAAAGATCAGAATATTTAGAGGAAGAAGCAAATAAACATCAAGCACATGAGTTTTTGAATCTAACAAACGATGATTTTATGCTCCTGGGTAAATATATACAAATGTATTGTTTTATAGAGCTGAATATACATAGATTGTTTAATAAACTTGTATCAGAGGGGGTTATTACAATAAAAATAAATAAAAAAGTGAGCCTTCCATATATTTTAGATAAATTAATAGATTTAGTGAAAGCAAATTTTGTTGAATCTTCTAGAGTTGATGATATTATCGCTAAACTGAAAGAAATAAAATATCGTAGAGATTATAGAAATATTTTTGCACATTGGGCTGCAAAAAAAATCCCTAATGAAGATGGAATTATTTTTTTTACAGGGGATGCCCTAGATTATAAAAAGGTTCTCAATAAAAAAATCGATCCACAAACTGTTGCTTATACTATTTTTGATGTGGCTGATATTCGTGGGTTAGTTGATCATATCAATGATTACGAAGAATGGATAGCTCATTTCTATACTGAGATTTACGAGCGGTATAAAAAACAAGCTGACAACTGAATTAAATAAATGTCAATGCTATTATTAGTTGTATTAGCTCAGACTTGATTTGGCTCGGTTACGGCATTGAGCTAAATCTAATCTGACGGGTAGCTCTGAGCCAAAAGCGGACAAAGCTGACATCATCATGTACTAATCAATGTGACGTAAGCCAGCCAGCTAGTTGGTGACGGGAGTGAGTTGTCAAAAGTTGTAGCCCCTACCAGTGCCATCGGAGATTCTTGAGTGTACCTCTCTAAGTTACAGTTGATTCATTCTACTTACTTAATATTTATGACTTCTTTTTGGTTACTGTTTGTATTAATTGACAACTTGAAAAGTCTATAGATATGAGAAATTTTCCTTTGCAACATACTTGATTGGACGCATAAGACTTCATATATTCAATATTTTGAGAGCTAGATAGTAGCTGCTAATGATTATTGGTAATCTTATTTGTAATAAAAGTCTAGTGATTGTTTCTGGAATGTGAGAAATATCACATAAACTTAGTGCTTAGCGAAAACCTTTAGAAGCAAGGATTGAAGATGAAAAAAGATGTAAATGGATCTGAAATTTTAAGGAAGATAAGAGAGTCTAAAGGCTCTATTTACCTCGATTTAGCTCATCAACGCAGTTTTTCCTTAAATGTTTTCCAAATGAATGCATTGGAGTTAATTGAGGCAGTTCAAAAAGTAAAGGATCCTGATCAAGGTCTGCTCTTAATGATGGAAAATAACCGCGAGGCAGGTCTGCAGGCTCATCGTGAACTCAATCGACATGTTCATAACTTTGTTTCATCCTCGTCTACCTTAGTAGAGCATACGCGGGTATTCATGAGAAAAAATTACTCAGATACTCAACTTTTACAAACATATGAAACGCAAGTAGTTGCGACTTTTGCAAAATCACCAGTAGCACAATTCGTACAGGGGCTTCGTAATTACATGCTGCACAGAGGTCTGCCGGCCTCAAGCATGTTTATGAAATTTGTATCGAATCCAGGTGAAATAGATGGTTCTGGTACTATGGAAACAGGCGTACACTATGACACTGCTTCGCTTTTGGATTGGAGAGATTGGAAAGCACCAGCTCGAACATATCTTGAGCATGTGGGAGAATATCTTGATATTCATGATTTCGCAATTGAGTACCTTACACTAGTAAATCAATTCCATGAATGGCTGGATAATACTCTTTATACTCACCATCTTTCAGATCTCAATGAGCTAAAGTTACTTCAATCACAATTTCAAATGATTAACCAGAATAATGCAGAAGTCACTCTAGAAAAAATATTTGACTCCAAAAATACCGAACCATTTAGCTTTAATTCTGAGCATGTAGCTGAACTTGATAGAATATCACTTGAGATTATGGGGAAGGTTAGGCCGATCCATTTCAAAACAACAATCAGTGATTTCCCAACTGATAGACCAATAATACCTATTACTGACAAAGAGCTGATTGGACCCGTTACCTTTTGGCAGCAAGATTTGAATGGTAAACAAGCCCTAACTTTCTTCACATATGATGGAAAACCTCATGGCTTTACAGAGGATGATTATGAACATCTTGACGTTTTGATTGATTCTGTAATGAAAGCTGTCTGGGCTCCTATGAGTTTAAGTCGCAAATTTGTTGAAACAGTTTTCTTTGATTGGGTAAGACAAGAATTTCCTATAGTACAAAATCCATTTTCATTAACACTCTGCGAAATAGCTCGAGATAAGGTCAAAAATGTTGAGATTTGGGCACCTGTTGCTAATCTGGAGGTTGAACAGGGATTCGATTTTGGAACGATTCGCATCGAACCAATTACCCCATCTGCTATCGATAATATATGTAATAGAGCACCAAAAGCACCGACTGACCAAGAACTAGAGGTTAGCCAATATTTTGAAAAATTAAGGAATGACTTCCAAGGTTATGCTGCGGTAATAGTATCCATAAATGCTGAGCCTGAGTTTGCTAGTGAACGAGCTTTTCAGATTGCCCGGGACGCTGTAGGCTTACTAACATTCTTTTCGCCATCGGCCCCTACATCTTATCTTTTCAATCCAGTTGCATTATCAGGCGCTGAATATATTCCGTCATCTAAGTTAATCACTTTGTTTGAAGGGGGATATGGTCATTATGAAGGCATTTTGCCAAAAAAAATAGCATATTGGCGCCTTTCGGCTCAGCAGATTAAAGCTCTAAATACAGATATATTTGAAACTGCTGGTTCTCTTATTATCGATGATGAACTGAGTGAGTTCGCCGCTGCAGTGCGAGGAAGTATCTTAACTTACACAAAAGGTACTAATTTACTAGCATCAAAGGAGCGCCTGAGAAGTTGTTTATCTGCTCTGGAGATGATTTTATTAAGACACGATATGGAACCAAGAGCTCATTGTATAGCAAAAAGAATGAGTGTAATTATTTCAATGAACGGAATTGATGATGCAAATGAAGTTAAGAGAATAGCCCAGCAAATTCACTGGTTACTTGAGCAACCGCAGCAGACAGAGCTAAGTCATCGTGAAAACGAACTTATTTCCTTATTTACTAATTACACATACAATGTTCTGTACCTGGCTCTTGGAAATGCAAGGTCGTTTCATTCAAAAAAACAATTTATTAATGAAATTGATAGAATAGGAAACATAACTGAATGAAAGTGTTGAACGTGAGATGAATCCATTCACTGTTGTAAATGATGGTTAAGTAATCATAGGGATGCCTATAGAGACATCCCTATGATTTAAGTGTAAGCCTTTATCACTTTCAATAAGAAAGTTTATATAACTTCCTTCGATGACGAGATAGTGAGCATTTAAAATACATTCTTATATTTAGTGTTTTCTGTAACTTAAAATTTCGACCAAATAGGTACTTCGTGAGCGTGAGATTACCACGCCAAAGCTTTTTTGTGATCTGGTGGTAGAGTAGAAAATCTTACGGGGGCTTTGGGGTGGTATCTATCAAAACATAATATGGTAAATTACATATAATTCCATAGACTGTTTGGTTATGTTTTGTTCCTATCAGAGTCTGAAGGCGAGATGCATTGCAATATCCTGATTAAGTGGCAAATTAATACGATAAAATGGCAAACGTCCGCTTCTCGCTGTGAGTTCAACCGATGGATGCAACACACTGGCTAAACCGCTCTGCGGGTGATTCATATGACCTGCTCCCCGTTGATTAATACACCGCGATGTTAGTAATGTCTTCATAAGCCACATGAGGACATTCCCATGAAG